>CAZUFJ010000054.1:0-3106 GCA_964619805.1 uncultured Candidatus Peribacteria bacterium
CTTTTCTCTGTTGTGGACCGACGCTGCTTGAGGGGGGACGATTCGCAGATCCTTTACCGCTGCGACGTCTTCGACGAAAGCGAAAAAACGACCGTGAAGGCTTCCCAAGTGGCGCCCCTCCTGCCGGGGAACTCCCCGGAACATTCTCTGATGTCATCTGTAATAGTTTAGAAATGAATACGTACCCTCAGCATACGCTCTCGGGATTCAACTTGCAAGCCTCATTTGTCGTATGAGTCGTTTTTTGGCTTCAAGTAAATGAATTTTAAGTTGAGATTTTAGTCTTGAGTTACGATCTTTGGCTTCAGACTACGGGTCACACTCTTGAGAGCTTCCTGTCGACCTCTGCGCAGCCCGCAGCCCGCAGCTTTCCTTGCCCTTCGCCCCTTCGCCCGGTAGCCTTCCTTACCGTATGGAGATCGCCCTCCAAACGGGACATACAAAAGCGAGTGCCGGGACATCCCTGGTTGCGCTCTCGTTTTTATCCGAGCACGACGAACATGCCTGTCTGCTTCTCCAGATCGGCGCTTCACCCAGGGACGCGAAAACACTTGAAGAGGAGTGCACAACCATCATCCAGCAGGCGCTCCTCACGACCGATGGGGATTCCTGGAACAGGCTCGATGGCACGCTCAAGGAACTGAACGGCCTTTTCAAGGGGCTGCTCGTCTCCGAGACCGTCGAGGATGTCCATGCAATCCTCGCGCTCGTTGACTCCAAGGGTTCGCTCCATGTCTCGCACGCAGGGCGCGCAGAGGCGTACCTGCTCCGCGCCGGCCGCACGAGCCAGATCACGGAGTACAGCAAGGGAAAGCCGAGCCCCTCCTTCGTCCACATTTCGAGCGGCGATCTGCAAGCGCGCGATACGGTCGTGTTTTCCACGCAGCGTCTGCTTCGCACCGTCACTCCCGCACAGCTCGCGCAACTCACGCAGCGCGGCGATCAGCTCCTCGATGAGGTGACCATCGCATTGGAGGCGGAGCACGAAACAGCGGCGCTTGCGACACTGCGCGTCGCCCCGAAATCACAGAAATCCCTGGAAGATGTTCCAGCATCGCGCGCTCAGATCCCGAGCCGTCGCGCAGGTAGAGCCAAGGCATCATTCTCGTTTGGCATGCTCCTCCATCGCGCTCGTCCACTGCTCACATCCTTTGGGAAACGCAGCGCGGGTGGATTTCAATCCGCATCATCCCTTACGGGCGCCACTCGCGAACGCATTGCGAGTTTTCTCGCGGATCTGAAGCATCCGGAGCGCAAGCGCCGTGCGCACTTCCTCCTCCTTGCTTCGGCCGTCGCAGCGTTCCTCGTGATTTGGATGGTCGTGCGGCTCTCCACATCGAGCCAGAGGAGCAAGACCCGTGCGGAGCTGGAGGCGCTCGTTGGCCAAGTCACGACGGAGATCCGCACGGCGGATAATCGCCGATTGACCGGCGACATCGATTCCGCAAATGCGATCCTGACGCGCGCCGAGGAACGCGCGAAGGAAGTGATGGACAGCGAATCCGGCCTCTTCCGCGCTGAGGCCTTGCGGCTCCTTGATCAGATTCGCAGCAAACGCGAGGAGATCAATAACATCGTCCGGCTCTCCCCGCGCGTCGTCGTGAACTTGAGTTCCAGGAACGCCGACATCACGGCACAGGGCTTGATTGGCATCACGAGCGGCGAATTCAGCGTCTATGACCGCCAGGATCTCTATCGCGTGCTTCTGAATTCCGTGGAGGATCCAGATCGATTGTCCGAGGAGGAACTCATTCTCGATGGCGTCGCTTTTGCTCGTTACAAGACGCTTGTGTTTCTGATGACGGGCAACAGCGTGATCGAGATGATCGGCAATCAGCCGACGACGATGAAGACGGAGGATCCGGCGGGATGGACGGCAGGGAAAGACATCGAGACGTATTTGCGATTCCTCTATGTCCTCTCGCCCGAGAAGAATCAGATCTACAAGTACGAGCGGCTGAGTAACCGCTACGGTGCGCCCGCGGAGTACAACGTGAATGGCGATCTGTCGAAGGCGCTCGATATGGTGATTGATTCGAGCGTGTTCGTTCTGCGTGAGGGTGGCACCGTTTTGAAGCTGCTCCGAGGCGAGGTGCAGCCCTTCGTCATTCGTCATGCACCCGAGGAAGTGCTCAAGGAAGTAACAAAGCTCTACAAAGTGCCAAATGGCAACCTCTACTTCCTGGATCCCAAGCGCGCGCGCGTCATCGTGACGACGGACGGCGGGCCGACGGGCGAGGCGTCGTACGTGAAGCAGTATGTGCTTGAGGGTGATCAGATCGGCACGCTGCAGGATCTCTTCGTGGATCCGGATCAGACGCTCCTCTACGTTCTCGATGAGACGCGCCTGTATGCGGTGGATCTGGTCGCGAAGTAACGTTTCTCGTTTCGGGTTTCTCATTCCCTGCCTTTCGAGATACGGTGATAACGAGAAACCCGAAACGAGAAACGAGAAACATGTTCGCATCCCCTCATAAACCAAGTAACATTTTGCTCATGCGTGTACTGGTGTTCGGCACATTTGATCGATTGCATCCGGGTCACCGGTTTGTTCTCGATGCGGCATCGAAGCGAGGAACACTCGGTGTCGTTGTCGCGCGGGATGCGAATGTACTTCGTATTAAAGGGCGTCATGTTCAGGAATCTGAAACAAAAAGAAAGCGCGCAATTGCACAAGAGTATCCGAAAGCGGAAATCATCCTTGGAGATGCTGTAGATTTTCTGGCACCTGTACGAATGTTTGCGCCGGGTCTCATCTTGCTTGGGTACGACCAAAAACTTCCGCCGGGAGTATCCGAAAAGGATCTGCCGTGTCCCATCGAACGACTGCCCGCATTTGAGCCGGAAACGTACAAGAGCAGCCTGGATCCCGCAGCCACGCGCGTTCGCAAACGCCGTGGCTCCCAACCCATGACAGAATCTCGATCTGGTTGATCTCCGTCATCCCTTCAGCAACTCTGAGTCGACGATTTCCTCTGTCCGTTTCTTGTTGCTCCTGCAACACCCACGGTAGGGGCACAGCGCGCTGTGCCCCTACAGGAAGAAGCCTCACGTGTCCCGGTGGCCCTCCTTCGTCCCGCATGTGCGGGACTACGGACGGGCAGGC
>CAZUFJ010000055.1:0-6637 GCA_964619805.1 uncultured Candidatus Peribacteria bacterium
CTCGGTCATCAGGTCACTGAGTGTTGCGGTGTTGGCGATATGCAGGTGCACGATGCGGCGGAAGTAGGGCGACATCGGGGGGAGCGCGATGCGCGATCCGGTCCTCCGGACGAAATCCGCTTTCTGGTCGGCGATTTTCCGAACCTTGTCCTCCTGCATGCGGCGGTAGCCGTCCACGTCGACGACGATGAACGGACTCTTCTCCAGTTTTTCTTTCGCGCGCACGATCGACTTCACCAGGTGCTGCAGTCCATTCAATGTCTCTCCATGCCAGCCGATGATCCGGCTCGCATTGTTACTGACGATATCCACGCGCGTGATGCCGCCTTCTTCCTCGGTCACGTTGATCGCGTCGAAGGGGAGCGAGAGGAAGGTGAGTAACTTGCCAAGGGTTTCCTTAATGAAAGTCTGATCCATAGCCGAGGGAGAATAGCACACTCAGAAGGAGTCCGAAGATTCCAAAGAGTCCGAGGACCAGACGTATAAGGAGAATCGTGAACTTTTTCCCGCTTCACGAGCACCTTTGCCGACTGGTCCTTGGAATCTTCGGACTCCTCGGACTCTTTGCATCGCATAAGAAAAAACCTCCCATTAAGGAGGTTCTTCCACTAATGAATTGCCTGATTAACGAACGGCATCCTTCAATGTCTTGCCCGCCTTGAAGGACGGTACTTTCATCGCCGGGATGGAGATCCTCTGTGTCGGGTTGCGCGGGTTTACACCCATGCGCGCTGCGCGGTGGCTGAGCTTGAAGGTGCCGAAGCCGGTGATCGTCACCGGAATGCCCTTCTTCAGATTCTTCATGACGATATTAATGACAGCCTGCAACGCATCGGCAGCAGCGCGCTTGGTGATGCCGGCGGCGTCCGCAATCGCGGCGATCAGATCCTGCTTGGACATAAAGGATAGGGGGAAAGAAGGTAGATGCCGCGAACTGTACCCCTGCTTTCCGCTACCGCAAGCCATCATATACGAGTTTTCCGCTTACGCAAGACATAAATGTATTATTATGGCTTCATAAAGCCAAAAAGCGTGAGCACCAAAGATGATCGCATGCGGTCTCTCTTTCTATCCTTTCACGACACCCTGCAATACTGGCAAGTGACGAAATCAGCTTCACGAGTGCGACAGTTCCATCGCATTGTGGAACGACATTCACGACGACCGTGAATAAAAATTCCATCATCAAAATTTTTCCTTTTTTGACAGTTTGCCTCTCCTCTCTCTAGGCTCTGGCGACATGGTCAAGCATTTAGTCATCGTCGAAAGTCCGGCCAAAGCAAAAACGATCAAACGTTTTTTGGGAAAAGATTACGATGTCGAGGCGAGCATGGGGCATGTGCGCGATCTTCCGTCGAGCACGCTCGCGGTTGATACCGAGGGGGATTTCACGCCGGAGTACGAAGTGCCGGACACAAAGAAGGCGGTCGTGAAGCATTTGAAGGATGTGTATAAGGAGACGGGTGACCTCTGGATCGCAACGGATGAAGACCGCGAAGGGGAGGCGATCGGCTGGCATTTGACGCAGGTGCTGAAGATCAAAGATCCGACGCGCGTGAAGCGCATCGTCTTTCATGAAATCACCGAAACGGCCATCAAGGCTGCCGTCGAGCATCCTCGTACGCTCGACATGAAGCTCGTGGATGCGCAACAGGCGCGTCGCGTGCTCGATCGCCTGGTCGGCTACACGCTCTCTCCTTTTCTCTGGAAAAAAGTGTACCGCGGACTTTCTGCCGGGCGCGTGCAATCGGTCGCAGTAAAGATCATCGTCGATCGCGAGCGCGAGATCCGCGCATTCTCGCCGGTCGAATATTGGACGATCGCAGCGTCACTCGAAACGGAGAAGAAAGAAGAATTCACAGCGCTCCTGTCAAAACGCGCAGGAGAAAAATTTGTCCCGGGAAATGACGCGGAATCAAAGGAAGTGCTCGCGGATCTTGCGGGTGCCGCCTACCGCGTTGCCGCGATTGAGGAAAAGGAACTCACGAAGACTCCCCCGCCACCCTTCACGACCTCCACGCTCCAGCAGGAGGGGGCGCGCAAGCTTGGATTTTCTGTGAAGCAGACGATGGCGATCGCACAGCAGCTCTACGAAGGAGTGAGCCTTGGAAAAGGCGAGGGCATGATGGGCCTCATCACGTACATGCGTACGGACTCCGTGAACTTGAGTGACAAAGCACTCGAGGATATGAAACGCACGATCGAGCATCAGTTCGGTCGCGAGTACGTGCTCGCGGAGCCGCGCCGCTACAAGACGAAATCGAAGGGAGCACAGGAAGCGCACGAAGCGATCCGTCCGACCGAGGCGGAGCGCACACCGCTGTCACTTGCCTCAGTGTTGGATTACCAACAACTGAAGCTCTACACCTTGATTTGGAATCGCACGATGGCGACGCAAATGGCAGCCGCGGAGATGAAGCGCATCGGCGCCGATATCGAGGCCGCGGGGAACCCGGCTTCGTCTTCGGACGACCTGTCTGCCGACAGGCAGGCGCCGCGGTATACGTTCCGTGCGACGGGGCAGACCGTCCTCTTCGACGGCTACCTCCGGCTCTACGAAGAGGGCACCGATGAAGGCAATGAGCGCAAGGACGAGGAGCCGGAAGGCCACGGAGAAAAATTCCTGCCGCCACTCAAGAAAGGCGACACCTTGACGCTCGACGAGCTCCTGCCCGAGCAGCACTTCACGAAACCGCCCCCGCGGTACACGGAAGCGAGCCTCGTGAAGAAATTGGAGGAAGAAGGCATCGGCCGCCCGAGCACGTATGCGCCGACGATCTCGGTAGTCCAGCAGCGCGGCTACATCCGCAAAGAGGGCAAGCAGCTGCAGCCCGAGGATGTCGCGTTCATGGTGACCGATCTGCTCGCCGAACATTTTTCGGATGTCGTGGACCTGCAGTTCACGGCGAAGATGGAACAGAGTCTGGATGACATTGCCGAGGGTGCGCACACGGGCGAGCAATTCCTGCGCAGCTTCTTCGGGCCGTTCCAACAGCTCGTTGCCGAAAAAACGAAGGAGATCCAGAAGAGCGACGTGATGAAGGAGCGCGAGCTTGGCGCTGACCCTTCCACCGGCCTCCCCGTCATCGCGCGCATCGGACGCTTTGGCCCGTACGTTCAGCTTGGGCGCATGCCGCCGCCGGATCCAAGTGAAAAGAAAACGAAGAAGAAGAAAGACAGAGTGAAGCTCAAAAGCGCTTCCATCCCGAAGCACATCTCGATCGATGACGTAACGTTCGAGCAGGCGCTGTCGCTGCTCGCGTTCCCGCGCGATTTGGGTCTCCACAATGGCGAGCCTATGATCGCCGCATTCGGCCGGTTCGGCCCATACCTCAAGTGCGGCACGGTGTCCGTATCACTCAAGGATGTCGATCCGGGAACGATCAATCTGGAGAAAGCCGTACAGCTCCTTACAACCTCCGTGGAACAAAAGAAACTCGCGACGGAGCCGCTGCGCACACTCGGGGAAGACCCCGCGACGAAAGCCACGATTCTCGTGAAGACGGGTCGGTACGGCCCCTATGCCACCGATGGAAAAACGAACGCATCGCTCGGCAAAAAATTGGCGGTGGAAACGATTACACTCGACGAAGCCGCGACCTTGCTCGCAAAAAAGCGCGCACGTCCGCCGAGCAAGTGGAGGAGACGGGGATAAGCATTTCTCGTTGCTCGTTTTTCGTTGATCCGATCATTGCGACATACACGGGAAACTGGCAACGAGAAACGAGAAACGAATCTCACGCTATACTTTGCACTATGAGGTTTTCCGGTCGCTCTCAGCAGTTTCTCTTCTCCGGGCTCGTATTTCTTCTTGTTCTCCTCGCGTTCGGTGGCTCGCTCCGTCACGGCTTCTCTCCCATCGATGATCATTTTTTGATCACGGAGAATCTCGCGATTCGTGGCATCACGTGGGAACATCTGAAATATATTTTCACGACGTACGATCCGGAGCTCTACATCCCGCTGACGCTTTTCTCGTTCCAGGTGAACTATGTGCTTGGCGGACTCGCGCCGTTCGGATTTCATCTGGCCAATCTTTTCTTACACGCTGCGAATGCAATCCTCGTTGGATATCTTCTCTTCCTTCTCGGCATGCGCCGCTCCATCGCGTTTCTCTGCGCAGCGCTCTTCGCCGTACATCCACTGAACACCGAAGCCGTCGTCTGGATTGCGGGTCGCAAGGATGTCCTGTCAACGCTCTTCACCCTTGTATCGATTATCTTTTACATACATGCGAGGCGAGGGACGCGCTCCGCATACGTCGGCAGCCTATTCGCATTTCTCCTCGCGCTTCTTTCGAAGGCGATGGCCGTCACGCTGCCCGTCCTCCTTCTCCTCATCGATACCTTCATCGAACGGCGAAAGATTTCTTGGAACATACTCGCAGATAAAATTCCCTACGCGCTTCTCTCGGCTCTGTTCATGGTCATTGCAACCGCGGGGAAAGAGCGCGTGATCGGGTCCGTCACATTCTTCGAGACGATGTTGATGGCCGGTCGCAGTGCGATGTTCTACGTCGAAAAATTCTTCCTGCCGTTTGATCTTTCCGTTTTCTACACGCATCGGGGCACGATCACACTGAGTGACACGCGATTGTTGGTGCCGTGGTTGTTCCTCGCAGGAACGCTCGCACTCCTCCTTTTCCTCACGTGGCGCAGGAGGTCTGTAAGCCAAAATTCGCTCCTCTCTGCCGCGTGGTTTGGATCCCTCTTTTTTCTCATTACGCTCTCGCCGACGTTCCTCAACTTTCAGAAAGGTGCGGAAACATTCGTCGCGGTGGATCGCTATGCCTATTTCCCCATGATCGGGATTCTCTTCTTCCTCGTATCTGCACTCGAGTCGCTTTCTTCAAAATTTCGAAATCGTTTCATCACGCCATCGATCCTTCTCCTTCTCGTCATGCTCGTTGTACCACTCAGCATTGCACAAACTAAAACGTGGGCGAATCCAGAATTGCTCTACGCAAACGCACTCAACGTGCACCCGGAATCGCTGGGCGCACGCGTGAGCTTGGCAAAGTACTATCGTGAGCAGGGCAGGCTCCAGGAGGCATTTGATGTGCTCAAGGCCGGGCTTCCGTACGGTGACGATAGCCACCTGCACCTCGCGGCGGGTGCGATCCTGGCGCGCTCGGGGCGCGTTGCCGATGCCATCGCAGAGTTTCAGAAAGCCGCGGCAATGGATCCCGAAAATCCCGAACCCCACTATTCCCTTGGAATGTTGGAGGAAGAAATCGGGAATTTCGCAGCGGCACAGCGCGCTTACGCAGAAGCCGTTCGGCTTGATGCATCGTACGTCATCGCGCGTGTCAGGCTCGGGGAACTCCTTGTGAAGGAAGGAAAGCCTGGAGAAGCGAAGCTACAACTTGAAGAGGCACTGCGCTGGAACCCCCATTCGCTCGAGGCGCACACGGCACTTGGTCTGCTCCTGAACAGTGTGGGCAATTTCGACGGAGCCCTCGTGCATCTGCAAAAAGCCGTGTCCCTCGATCCGCATGCCGTGCCCGTTTTGCTCGCACTCGCAGAAATTTCCATAGCGCAGGATGATGTCGTTGAAGCTCGAATGTACCTGGAGCGCGTGCTCAAAGTGGATCAGAGGAATGCGGAGGCTCTGGCACTTCGAGTAGAACTCTCAAAATAAGGCTTCTATCGCATATATTGTGTAAAAGCGGGTTTTCCGCTATAATTTCCTGATATGCCGATCCCGGAAAAGAACGCCAATACATTGCCGGATCCTCTTCCCAAGCTCGATAAAAAGAGCGAAACAGCGATGCCTGGCGCGGAGCAAGTGCAACCACTGAAGCCAGAACTGGAAGTGCAGAAGCGCAAAGAAGATGCGAATGCGCTCGCGATAAAAAATCTGAACGAACGGATCACAAAACTCAACAGTTTTCGCGGTCAGCGTTCATTTGATTCGCTCATGAGGGAAGAGCTTCGCACTGCCTGCAAGGAACGAATCAATTATAAAGATGTGGAGAACAGTGGGTGGAAACTTGCAGATTCCATCATCAAACAATTTGATCGTGAGGAACAGGAAGCAATCAATCGCTATAACAAAGCCCGCGAATCTCGTGCGATTTCTGCAAATAGTTACGCGGAATTATTGGAGGAGGCGAAGAACCCTGCGAAGCAGGACAGTCTTTCCCGTTACAGCGATGCGCCGGAGCGCTTTCGTACATTTCTGATTGCCGCATCTGCAAAGATGGAAGAGAGCCAAGGAACTGCGAACAATACTCTCGCTGCACGCAAAAATCCCTATGTGAAGGGCAATGCGAAGCTAGGGCAAACCGATTTACTCCCGACGTATGCATTCGTGAATATGCTGGCACTCAAGAACGAACGTGAATTTTTGAAGGATCGCTTCCATCTCTGGGGCGATCACCCAAAAGCCTCTATCATCGAAGATCGTATCGAGGAAATTAATAGGCAGCTTCGCAATGACTCAGGAAACGGTGATCAGGAATCCTACGACGCAGAGCGTTGGAGCAACGATCCGAAAAATCCCGAGCGTGTGAAATATTTCGCAGAGCTTCGCAAAAAGCAAATGCCCGAGGAAACGAATGCACCGGTCGCGGCCGAGGCTGCGGTTGTCGCCACCGTGAATCGTATTGGTGCCGCGGTGGATGCATCGAACAGTT
>CAZUFJ010000056.1:0-9253 GCA_964619805.1 uncultured Candidatus Peribacteria bacterium
AATAAAGGACATCATTCACGCGTAGCGCCCTGCTATAATCCCCATCCATGGTTACAAAAAGCACTCGTGTTTTGGTGCTCGGCTGCGGCGGCATGCTGGGCGAGGCTGTGTACAATATTTTCAAAGACATCTGTGATGTTCGTGCGACCGATATTGATCTGAATGTGCCGTGGCTTTCCTTCCTCGACGTCCGCGATCCTTCGGCACTCGCTAAGGAATTTGCTTCGTTTAAGCCAGAGGTCGTGCTGAACCTCGCGGCACTCGTCGATTTGGAGTACTGCGAAAAACATCCGGAGGAAGCACAGACGACGAATGCGCAGGGCACGGAAAATGTCGCGAAGCTTGCGAAAGAATATGACGCAACGATGGTGTACATCAGCACTGCGGGAATTTTTGATGGCAAAAAGGAGCTCTACGATGATGATGATGCGCCGAACCCGCTGAATCAATACGGTATGTCAAAATATCGCGGCGAGCGCGCGACTGCGCGCACGGTGCCGAAGCATTTTGTGTTCCGCGCCGGCTGGATGATGGGCGGCGGCCCAACAAAAGATAAGAAATTTGTGAATAAAATCATGAAGCAATTGCAGCGGGGCGCGAAGGAGCTCCACGTCGTGAAGGATAAATTGGGTTCGCCAACTTACACGGTGAACTTCGCCGAAAATTTGCGGCGTGTGCTCGAGACATCCGAATACGGCATCTACAACATGGTGTCCGAGGGTGCGTGCAGCCGCTACGACGTCGCGGAGGAGATGCTCCGGGAACTGAAACTCGATCACGTGAAGCTGACCGAAGTGCCATCCGACTATTGGAAGGAGGAATATTTCGCTCTTCGCCCGCGCTCGGAGAAATTGAAAAATCGGAAACTGACGGAAAGGGACTTAAACGGCATGAAACCATGGAAAGAAAACCTCCTCACGTATCTTCGCAGCTATGACTGGGGGGTGAAATAAGCGGCACGCAACGTGCTATTCTCTCCCCTATGAAGCGCTACTTCTCTTTGCTTCCCGAAATACTGATCTTCTGTCTCGGAGCGTATTTTTTTATCCGAGAACTGGGAGTGTTTCCCGCTGCATGGGGCGATGACGGCCTCTTCATGATCGTTGCACGAAATATCGCGGAGGGGCACGGCTACACCCTGGACATCCTTGGTCGTTCGTGGGCATATCCGCCGATGCTCGGCGTCGGTCCGACGCTCATTCTGCCGTCCGCACTTGCGATCAAGCTCTTTGGATTTTCAGTCGCAGTCGCCCGCGTGCCGCAAGTGCTCTTTGGAGTAGGGGCGATCGCACTCTTGTATGTACTTGCCAGAGAATTGGACTCTCGGAAATCCGCGCTTCTTACAACGCTTCTGCTCGTCACGCTTTCTGCGTTTGTGAATACGGGCAAGCCGGTTCTTGGTGAAATCCCCGGATTCTTTTTTCTGTGTGCAGGGCTCTTATGTTTTCAAAAGATTGATACATCTATTTCTTGGGCTGTGGGTGCGGGGCTCCTGTTCGGCATTTCCATCGTCACAAAGATCACGTTCGGGCTCGTGCTCCCCGCACTCGGCGTTGCGGCGCTCTTTGTCCTCCTGCAAAGAAATTGGACGATGTTCGGGCGCATCGTCCTCGGCGCAACAATCGCATCGACATTGTTCCTCGCTTGGAGAGTCGTCGAGGCCGGTAGCCCCGGCTCGCTGCTTGGCGAATTTAAATTTCTCTTTGTCGAACATGAAAGTGCGGGCGGCAGTTCGCTCACATATGTATGGCAGAACCCTTCGATGCTCCTCAGACTGCCGTTCCTCTCCTACGGCGTTTTCTTAGCGCTTGGATTTTTGGGAACACTGAAGATGATGCCCCGTATCCATCGCACGACTGCAGTGCTGATTTGGTGTTTGATCCTCCTGTTCACCGCGTATTACCTCTCAAGCTTCGGATGGTACCGGCATTTGCTGCCGGCGCACCTGCTCCTCCTGCTCTTCGTTCCCGCAGGGGCGTGGTCGCTTCTCAGGACAAGATTTGGCACGGCACTCCTTATTGTGATCGCAATCGCACAGGCAGCATGGCAATTCGACCACCGCGGCGCGAGCACGGCAACGACCGCAGCGGAAGCTGCGACAATCATCGAGCGTGATTTCCAGCAGAGCCCGCTCATCATTCGACAGGCAGAGGTATTCGTGCGACTCCCCAGAAATCCCGCCTGGCTCTTCCTCACAAATCCGCTTTTGACCGCGCGCATACCGGAGGAGTTTTCCGAACTGACGCCCGAGATGCGATGCTACCGCGTGCTGCAGAAACTGAATGATGAAGAGGAACAAGCGCACTTTGGATCGCTCCAAAAAACCGCCGGCAGTTACTTCGTGATCGAGCCTCCCGCAGATTGTCGATGATACTGTTCTCAAAAAATATGTTCGGCCAATTTCTGCGCTATCTCTTAAGCGGCGGCACGGCGTTCGTGCTCGATTTTGGCAGTTATTTCCTGCTCCTCAATGTGGGAGTGTGGTACGTGACAGCGAACGTTGTCGGAAACATCCTGGGGTCTTTTGGCGCATTCTTGCTCCATAAGTACCTCGTCTTTGAAAAGAAGGATAAGACCGCGGAGCATTTCGTCCGCTACTGCATCATGAACCTGGTGAATGCCGCAGCGCAGACGATTCTTCTCTATATGCTCGTGGAATACGCGAGGCTTGACGAAGGCGATGCAAAGTTTCTGAGCTGGGCAATTACCACATTCTGGAATTTCTTCCTCTATAAATTCTTCGTGTATGTCTAACCGTCTGCCCCTGAGCGTGCACGTTCTCACCTGGAACTCGGGGAAGACGCTCCATGCGTGCCTTGCATCCGTCGCAGATATTGCTTCAGAAATTCTTGTGATCGATGGCGGGAGCACGGATGACACGCTCGCAATTGCAAAAGAGTTCGGAGCAAACATTCTTCGACAAGGTCATACGGCTGCCCCCATTCGCGATTTTTCAGCGGTGCGAAATCAAGCGCTGGAGGCTGCAACGCAGCCATGGATTTTGGCACTGGATAGCGATGAATCAGCATCGGAGGAATTGCAGCAAGAGATCCGCGAATCAATCGAAGCGGGTAAGCCGATTGCTGCGCTCGTCCCTCGCAAATACGTGCTTCAGGATGGACGCATTGTACGACTTGCGACGACATATCCGAACGCCCGCATCTATTTCTTCCATCGCGATACCGCCCGGAAGTGGATCAAGCCCGTGCACGAACGCCCTCTCCTGAAGGAAGGCACAACAATTGTCACATTGCACGGTGCGAGTCTGGCACCGCTGGGAACAATCGCAGAATGTAAAGAGCGGAACCGCCGTTACCTCGCAATCGAACGTGAGCGATCACGAGCCGATTCATTCGGTACGTGGCTTCGCACAAAGCTCGTACGAACTCTCCTCTCGCGAGGATTCGCATTGATAAAACTCCTCGGCATCTGGCTTCTCCCTCGACGCTGCCCTCGGTTGCCGCTCCGCTTCGAACTCCTTCGATTGTGGTATGGGTGGCGGGTGATCGTGGAAACATTCCCGCAAACGCGCAGGTAAGCAACCTGCGCTGGAGGTGTATTGATCGACTGAGCGTTTCTGCCCTTTCTGCCCTTTCTTCCTTTTCTGCCTTTTCTCTCTTCTCGTTACAATTTCCACAGCGACCACCCCTCCCCGCTCGCGATGTTGAAAAGCGGAACGCCAAGGCGATGTAAGTTCCATTCCGGATGACGCTCCTCGTCCCAGACCACGTACTCAACTCCGTAGCGACGAAGCATCTCCGCGGGCATCGTGGCCATACTGCGACACGTCTCCGTCACGAGCGTCATCTCTTGCTCACGCAGCTCCGGATGCAGACGGATGTTATCGGGGTCGTAGATCAGCGCAGTCTCTACGCCGATATGCCAGTTGTCCTCACGCACCGGAAGTTTGGCCAGGCAGTATCGCTCTGCGAGCTCCTCCGCACTCAGAATCATGTAATTCAGCCGCCCGGTGTACGGCACATCGTGCTTCGTTGCGCCCGCGAGGAACCGCATCGTATCGGCATCGGAAAAAATCGTCGCACGCGGGAGCGCATCAACGACCGGTAACAGTGTTGCAAAATGTTGCTCGGAAAAACGTTCCGGCAGCGGCGTCATCTGCGAAATGATGTACCGGGAATCCCACGCAAGGCCGAGCAAGAACAGAGCGGATCCCACAAGCGAGAGGATCAGCCACCAGGATCTTCGCAGATACTGAACGCTGAGGAGCAATGCACAAATCCCCGCGAGCGTGAGCCCAAAGAGGTAATGCGAGGAAAAGAGAAAGACGATGCCATGGATCACCTGTTGATGCAGGACGACAAATGCCGTGAGGATGATGACAAGCGCGAGCCTGTGGCGTCGCTCAAATTCCTGCGATCGCACAGCGGTACCGAGCACACCGACCGTCATCAGCAGGAAGAGCCCGCTTCGCATCCACGATTCGGGCAGTCGCCCAGGGAGCAGCTCCGTCCGCGCGCGAAACACTTCGTAGAGCGGGTGCTTCGCCTGCGCAAGGAGCTCAAGCGCGAAGGGGAGCGCTGCGACTACCCCGATAAAGAGGAAGAGCAGGAGCCACTGCCATGAAGAAATCGCCGTGTGATGGGGCCGCAAGCGCTCGAGAACTCTTCGCCACAGCGACGGTTGCTTTTCTGCGCGGACGGATCGAATCCAGGCAATGCCCTCCAGAAGGAACAAGATCCCAGCGGCGGCCCATGCGAACGTAAAACTCCAGAAATACACACCGACGAGAACTCCGAGCACGACGCCGCCGAGTATCCCGAGCCATCGTCGCCCCTTGAGCCCATCCCAAAGCCAGATGAGGGACACGAGAACAAGAAGGAAACTATCGCGCTGATGGATCGGACGATTGAGGTTGTAAAGATGGAGCACGCAGAAAAGAACGGCGCCACCATAGGATTGCCACGGTGAAAATCCCGCGCGGCGAAAAAACGCAACGAGCGTGAGGAAGAGGAGCGGAACAATAATGGAATCGAGAATCTGGAGCACTGTTGCCGCTCGCATTCCAGTCCACGCAAACGCAACGCCGTAGAACGTTTCAATGAGTGCCCCCTGCGCAGGTACGATGTGCGTGTCCCCCGTAATCGCCTCCGCGGCGAGCCCCGGCCGGCCGGTCAATGCCTCCTGAACGCGCGCGAGGTACAGATCTTCATCGGAGTTCAGTTCCACGAGCACGCCCTTCGAAAGCGGACTCATCGCATGAATCCACTGCGGCACCTGCATGAAGAGTGCAAGGCCGATGACCGTCAGGATCAGGGCAATGGGGAATGCCTTTGTGTGCATCGTTTGTAAGTGTAGCGCACCGAAAAGCCCGAAGTCCTATGTGAGAACCTGCGTCCATTGCTATGCTCTGCGGGAATGTCCACGACTTCTTCTGCGGCTGGAGATACGCTCATCCTGGGTGCTGGCCCCGCCGGCATGGCCGCGGCGATGGAACTCACGCGCGCGGGGAAATCCTCGACGATGCTCGAGAAAGGGGCACAGGTCGGCGGCCTCGCAAAGACACTTGAGTTTCAAGAACCGGAGGGCACGTATCGCACGGACATCGGGCCGCATCGCTTCTTCAGTAAAAATAAATATCTCTACGACTTCATCGAAAGCCTGCTCGGCGAGGAATGGATCCGTGTCCAGCGCCAAACAAGGTTTGTTGTCGATGGTACATATTATTTCTACCCGATCCGTTTCAGCGACGTCCTCACAAAAATGGGGCTCGTAACATCCTTCAACGTTCTGCGCGATTATGTGACCGAGCGTATTCGAAGCATGATACGCAAGCGTCCCATCCGTTCGTTCGAAGATTACGTGGTGCAGCAATTCGGCCGCACGCTCGCAGAATTCAACATGCTGAGCTACACCGAAAAAATCTGGGGCATCCCCTGCAGCCAGATCAGCGTGGATTGGGCACTGCAGCGCATCGGGGGACTAAGCCTCACAGCAACGCTCAAAAAAATGTTGTGTAAGAAAGGCGGACCGAAAACCTTGGTCGATGAATTCTATTACCCAAACCACGGCAGCGGGCTCATCTATGAAACAATCCGCGCACAAATCTCAGAGCGGGGCAGTCGTGTCCTCACCAAGTCGGAGCCGACGAAAATCCGCTGGCAAGGAAACACCGTGTTGGAGATAGAGGCGGATACACCGGAGGGAAAGCAGACGTTTTCGCCGAGCGCGGTGGTGTCCTCCATTCCAATTACGGAAGTCGTGAAGCTCTTCGATCCGCCCGCGCCGAAGGAAGTGCTGGAGGCGGCACGCGGGCTCCGCTTCCGTGCCCAGGCGTACCTGTTCCTCACGGTGAAGCGCGAGTACGTGACGCGCGACAACTGGATCTATTTCCCGGATAAGGCGATTCCCTTCGGCCGCATCTCGGAGATGAAGAACTTTAGCCGCACGATGTGCCCGCCGGGACACACGTCCCTGTTCGTCGAGTTTTTCTGCTTCGAAGGAGATACAATCTGGAAGATGGAAAAAGATGCACTGTTCGAACTTGCGATCGGATGGCTTGAGAAGCTGAAGCTCCTGCGGCGTGAAGAGGTCGGGAGTGTTCGGCACATGCGGCTGCCTCACGTGTATCCGATGTACGACCTCGAGTACCGCGACCGTATCCGCACCGTCACACAGTTCCTCGATGCATTCGAAAACTTCTATGCAATCGGCCGCCCGGGAAGATTCCGCTACACGAATCAAGACCACTCGCTCGAAATGGGGATCCTGGCCGCCCAGAGCGTGCTCGATGGACATCGCCGCGATGTGGAAGAAGTCGGCAAAGAGAAGGAGTATTTCGAACGCGGATTCGTGCCTGCGACTCGCACTCCCTCTGAGCAATGAAGCACGCCTATGCCGCGCTCCTCCCTCGGGCGTTTAAGCAGATGAGTATCCGGAGCGCAATGTACACAGTACTGCCAACGCTTGGGTACTACCTCTCCCGCAAATACCTGCCGCTTTCAGAAAAGCCTGCGCTCTTCACGATGAATATTTTGCCGCCGCTGATGACGTTGTGGTACCACTTCGCGCAAAAAAACGTCGGAGACAACGCGGACATCGTCATCTTCGATTGCTCCGGCAGATTGAAGCCCGAAGAATTTCCCCGCGCGCGCGTGCAGAAGTTCCTCAATTTTTACGCCGCGACAAAATCCAATGAGTTCCTCCGAAAACTCGCGCGACATCGGCGCATCGGTTGGATTTGTGATGACGATATGTTTCTCATGAGCCCGAATGCACTCACGATTGTCGAACGAGAGATGAACATTCCGAATACTGCCTCCGTCAGTTTCCGCCCGCGCGGCTGGTGGGATTTTTCGATCAACGGAAAAAAATATGAAGTAAGCAGCAGCTACTGCACTGCAATTAACCGGCACATCTTCGTCGAGAAGGAGCACCTGTCACTCGCACCTGCGGACGGCAACGTGCATCCCTCGCGCATCGGGAAGCTCCCCAGACGCTACGACACGTTCGACAAGGCAAATGAAATTCTCCTGAGAAAAGGATATCGCTGCTTCATCGTGCCGGAAGCAGAGCGCGAGCGCACCGTCACGGGATTCACCGGCATCAGCGGCGCGGTTGCACTGCTCGCCTATTTCCGCACACCGGAAGAAACTCTCGATTACTATCGCACCCCGCCGAAGGAGCAGTGGAGCGGCAATGTGCTCTTTGGCACGCTCTCCGCAATGCTCGCGGTTTGCGATATCGTTGATTTGGCGGAGCGTATCCGGGGGAAGAGGCACGTTCTTCGCTCACTCCCCTCACGAAACGAGCTCGAGCGCCTTCGCGATGATCACAAGCACCTGCTTCGCCCTGATCAGTCGGTGACGTGGTTTGATGATGTTGCCGCGCGACTGAGGCGAGAACTATAGGAAGTGCGCATACCCATACACCAATATATGGGTGTATCGCACCTATCAATGAGAATTGCAGGAAGGTATGGCTGCTCTCAATTAAGTTAGTTGCACCCTTGCCTCAAGACGGAAGTTTTTGGCTCATCCTCGGTTGTAAAGACAACCGCTCCCTCTGATTCCAGATTTTGGCTTACTTCATATGCAGGACAATGTGCTGCTCTGTCTGCGACAACGTTCAGGTCTTCTCGAAAGACAGATTCGCCCCATGCAAGTGCATTCGCAGCGCCAAGAACCACGACTTCGGCATCCGGCTCAGCATGTGCATTGATCCAATCACGGGCCTGATCCCATGTGTAGAACCCTTCGGTCGCGAGACCCATGTTTTTTGGAAGTACCCCCCCAACCGTTCGGTCGAACCACGCATTACACGCACCGTAGGAGTAGATGCAAAGCGCAAAAAGATTGGATGCGAGTATGAGAATGAGGAGTGTGCCCATGAAAAGAATCTTGCCGCGTCGAATCGAACGGGTAGCCTCCACTGCACCGAGTGAAGCGAATGCAAGAAGCAGCATGTACGCCGGAAACAGATACCGCAGATTCAATACGGGCCAAATGGCGAACAAGCTTGCGATTGCGAGCATGGCTCCAATGAGGAACGTATGTGTATGACGTGCGCGCCACATTCCATACAAGCTGAGGAGGAGTGGGATGGGCAGGATATTGCGCATCGGATGAATGTAGTACTTCAGGTTTATGAAGAATTGCGAAACGAGTCCGATGGATTTCACGGAAAGCTCCGTTGTGTAGTCATTGGAAAGCGCACCGAAGACGAGGTACGCACGCAAAAACCAAAGCGAATAGAGTACGCCGCCGAGGAGCATCCCTCCGATGAACCATGGGGAGAGGAGATCGCGCCGCCTCTTCCACAACGTATAAAGCGGGAAGAAGAGGAAGAGTGGCACTGCGTTGTAGCGGGTCAAGCACGCAAGCCCGAGGAAGATCCCAAGCGCGATATACCACTTCTTATTTCGCTCGGCAGACAAATACGCGTGGAGCGTAAGAAGAAAAAGAAGTGTGAGGAGCAGATCAGCACTCCCGAGCATCGTCATCACGACAAATCCGTGGTGGAGCGTGACGGCAAGGGTCGCGATCACGGCGACGGGCCTTGAAAATGTTCTGAGGAGCAATGCATAGAGCGCTACGAGGACGCCGAATCCTTGCACGAGCGTCAGAATTTTCATCCCCACGTGCATACCGAGAGCCGAAACAAAGGGGTACGAGAGAATCGCATGGAGGGGCAGATGTTTCCCGTGGAGTTCGCCAAGCACTGCGTACGTTCCTTGCGTCCACACGCTTTTCCCGAGGAGCGCGTAGAGCACGGTGTCACTCACGATGGGATCCCC
>CAZUFJ010000057.1:0-18764 GCA_964619805.1 uncultured Candidatus Peribacteria bacterium
GCTATGGCACATAAAAAAGCCGGAGGCTCTACCTCGAACGGACGCGACAGCGTCGCCAAGCGCCGTGGCGTAAAGCGCTTTGGCGGACAGATCGTCAATGCCGGCGAGGTGCTCATTCGCCAAAAAGGCTACTGGTACCGGCCGGGCGCCAACACGCACGTCGGGAAAGATTGGACCATCCACGCATCCGTGAACGGCGTCGTCCGCTTTGCGAAGAAACGCGTAACGAAGTTCAGCGGCTGCAAGGAACGTTGCACGGTGGTTGCTATCGAAGCTGCGCAATAAATTTCCTCACAGATTTCTCTTCAGCTCTTCCACCCGATCACGGTGAAACAGGTAGAGCCGCCAGTGTTCGAGCACCGGCATTTGCCGCAGCAGCTCCTCGAATGCCGCTTCCTGCGCTTCGGTCGGGGTAATGCTTTCGGGGAACAAGCCGGGATTCTCTGTGCGCTCGGTGATGATGAGCACGCTTTCACCCGGATTCAACTTGCCCAGGTTCTCCTTTGCATACTTGTCTTTATATTGCGTGGAACGGTAATATTCGAGATCCCGGTAACCGCCGTCAATCGTACGCCGAAGCACGCCATTCTGATTGACGATGGTTCCGAGTGTCTGCTCAAAGAGCACGTTGCGATAGAACGAAAGCGCGAGGCCGAACGCCATGAACCCGACGACGGTTAAGCCCACGACGATCGTGAGCTGTTTGCTGATGGGTTCGAAATCACGGTATGGCACGAGACATAGAATAGAATCTTGGGCGCTTCGACGGAAGACGCAACGTCATGCATTCCTCTATACTGATTCCTCGATGAGGATCTACTGCTCCGGCATCGGCGGCATCGGCGTCAGCGCTTATGCAGCGCTCCAGAAGGCCGAGGGTCACCTTGTCCTTGGGAGTGATCGCACGGAGAGCGCGCTGCTCGGGGATCTCCGAAGCCAAGGGATCACCGTAACGCTCGATCAATCGGGTGCGCAAATTTCGAAGGATTGTGATCTGTTCGTTTACTCGGAGGCGATTCCAGAGTCCGCACCGGAGCGGAGGGCCGCGAAGGAACGGAGCATCGTGCAGAAATCCTATCCTGAAGCTGTCGGGGCATTGGCCAAAGGAAAGAAGCTACTGTGCGTCTGCGGCACGCACGGAAAATCCTCGACGACCGCGATGGCGGCACGGATGCTGATCGAATGCGGGCTTGATCCGACTGTGATCGTCGGGACGAAAATGCTCGAACTCGGCGGCAGGAATTGGCGCAGCGGCAAGGGCGAAATTTTTCTGCTCGAGGCATGCGAGTACAAGCGATCATTTCTGAAATACGATCCTGCAATCATTCTTCTCACGACGTGCGACGGTGATCATTTTGATTACTTCAAAAATGAAGAGGACTACCGGAGTGCATTTCGGGAATTTTTTACGAAACTTCCAAACGATGGAGCACTCATTACGCATCTCTCTGATTCAGACTGCCGCGAAGTTTCGTCGGGCACCAAAGACGTTATAGATGCAGATGCATTTCCCCTGCCGGTCCTGCAGACCCCGGGCCTCCACATGCAGCAGAATGGACAGCTTGTGTTAGCACTTGCCGATGCTCTTAAAATTCCGCAGGAGAAAGCCAAAAAATCACTTTCCGAATATGAGGGATCCTGGAGGCGCATGGAGGTGCGTGGCAAAAGTACGGAGGGGGCAACGGTCATTGACGATTACGGTCATCACCCGCGCGAGATCCGTGCGACGATTGAAGCACTGAGGAACGCATATTCAGGTCAACGCTTCATCTGTGTGTTTCAGCCGCATACGCATGATCGCACGCTCAAACTTTACGGCGATTTTCTTGGGGCATTTTGCGGTGTCGATCTGCTGCTCGTGGCGGATGTCTATGATGCGCGTGCGCATCTGGAAAAAGGTGCGGTTGCCACGAAACGCTTCGCGGAGGATATCGCGCGCGGCAGTTCGGTGGAGGTAAGCGCGAGTGGAGATTTGGCACAAACCGAAATGATGCTCAGGAAAATTCTTCAGAAAGGCGATATACTGCTTTGCATCGGAGCAGGAGACATTACCGATCTTGCAACAGCGTTTGTTACCTAGCCAAGCCGGAAAAATCCTTATTCCCCGATCCGATATTTCTCCATCATCACGCCGACGATTTTCGCCACTTCGGCGCGGTTGATGTTTTCGCCGGGGCGGAATGCACCGCCAGCCTTTCCGGTCGTGCTGCTGCCCGTCACGATGCCCTTGGCGGCTGCGGTCTCGATTGCGGCGGCGTGCGGCGTGTGGCGATTCACGTCGGTGAAGACCGTTCCTTTCGGCCACTGGAGCGGCACATCGAGCGCCTGGAGCAGCGTCTGAATCACTTCACCGCGCGTTGCGGGGCGCGCCGGGTCGATCTGTACATCGAGGAAGAGCACCCAATCCAAGTTCTCTGCCGATGCTATGAACTGGGCGAACCACTGACCTTTGGCTTTTCGATTCTGCGGCGGGGCGGTCACATCCGCCTCGTTGATACCTGCGAGCTTGTGGGCGATCTTGGTAAGCTCGGCGATTGTGATCGCGTTTTCGGGGCCGAACAATCCCGTGGGTGCGCCCGACGCATCGCGGTAACCGGAGACAATTCCCGATTTTGCAACGGTGAAGACGAAGGGGGCGAACCATGCGTTCTGCGGAACGTCTGTCAGGCGGACATCCTCCCCATCCACGCGCACGGTCACGGTTTTATCCTCGGGAGCCACCGGTTCCTCGGGCTCCTCTACCTCGAGCGTTGCGCAATCGATGGTGATCGAGAAATTGATCCGGCCGTCCTTGCGTAATTGGAAAGACTGAGGACGCGGCGCGATGCAGCCGGGTGGTTGGTAGTACACAGTGTACTGCCCCTCGGGCGCAATCGGCACTGCGAATGGCGTGACCTCATGAACAATCGTCTTATTCGGTCCTTCCATTCTGAATGGAATACCGCCGGGATTGCTGTTGACGACCACTTCTCCCGTGCGTGTGAGTTTGTAGCTGATTTCGATACGCAGTTGGTCGCCCTCTGCAAGAATGAAGGAAATCTGCGGACGTTCCAAGGTTTGCACAACGGTGTCGCCTTTCAAGAGCGTCATCGTTGCGGACATGCCCGAGGGCGGTTCCGTGAAGAGCGTGTAATTTCCGGTGTCCGTGACATCCACCGTGTAGGTGGCGGTCGTGAATTTCAGAGAGGTTTGGTCAGGCTTCAGGAGCGTCCAGGTACCGATTGCCACCGTCGGACTCTTTTGCTCAACCGCGATTGAGCCGATCACGGTGCCGGTTGCCGCGAATGCGGAATTAAGTGAAACAAACCCGAATCCCGCGAGGGAACCGGCCAACATAATGAGCACGCGAACCCGGGAGGCAAATGACACGAGGAAAGCCTGCTCCAAAGAGAAGCCAGGCGCAAGTTTTCTGACGGGGAAGCAGGACGTAAGGACTTAGTTCCGAAGTCCAATGTCCTCTGTCCGCAGTCCGAACGTCAGGATTCCAGCAAGGACACAAATCATGAGGACAATCAGAGCATCGACCGGCATTCCCGTTTCCGGAAGTCCACGGATGACGCTGACGCTCGCGGCTCTCCCCGCTGCGCGATCGAGATCGGTACTGGAAACAGTGGCCGTGAAGAGGATGGTGTTGCCGACGTTTGTGCTGGAATTGACATGCGCGTTCAAGGTGACCAGCCAGACAGCATTCGGCGCGAGCTCCGGAATCGTCCAGGTGATGCGGCCCGCCGAACGGGTGCCGCCGCGCGGAATCGGATCCGCAACGCTCACTTCGGAAGCGTCGAACAGTTCCGACAGCGTCACATCCCGGAGTGTCACCCGGGAAGTATTGTGCACACGGATCGTCACGTTCGCGCTGCCGCCCGGGAGCACCTCGGTCTGGGAAACACTATGATCGAGCCGGACGCGGACGGAAGTTCCGGGCAAAGAGGAAGTGGAAGATCGGGAGGATCGGACGGAGCTGTGCGACGAACTGCTGGAGCTGCGTGCGGTGCTCACGGAGCCTCCTGCGCACGCGTAGGTATGGAAGAAGATAATCTCGCGGTTTGCCTCCAGCCAGCGGCTCTGCGGGCGCGGCAGTGTGCAGCCCGCGCGTTCCAGGAAGAACGCCGTGTACAAACCCGGAGGCAAATCCGAATACTGTCCGGGAGTCTGCCCGCTTAACGCGGTACCGCCCGGTGTCGTGATGCGATAGCTCGCGCCCGTTTGGATGCTCTGGATGCGGATGGATCCTTGGAATTTGTAATCGGTGGCGATGCGCAACTGCTCGCCCGTTTTCACAGAGAACATCAGGCTCGGATCCGTGTCGCTGCTCGTCTTCTGACCGCCGGTGTACAGATTGACCGTGGTGAGCGCACCCGTCGGCGGATCGAACGTGAGCGTGTATATCCCAACGAGTGCGTTCGTGATCGTATGCTTTTTCGCATCCACCAACGCGTCGGAGCTTCTCACGTTTTTTCCATTCGGCATCGTGAGCGTCCAGCTGCCGACGACTCCTGTGCGCGATGTCTGCTCAATCGTTACGGTCTCGCCCGCGGCGAACGCACGCTCGGGAACACCCGAAAGCAGGAGCGATCCGGCGACCAGGAGTGCAGCGGAGGAGAGGGAGCGGCGCAACATACGACATAGAGAAAAAGGGGCATATGCTTGCGCTCGCAGGCCCTCCTGTCAATGATTCAGCGCAAACGCTCTCGGAGGCTCTGTTTCCATGCAGAGAAGAGGCTATTCAACGGTTCTTGTAGAAGAATATGCGAGTTTCGTTCTACGGAGAGTGATGGCAACTGTATCGTCGTGCCAACTGTCTCACAGGGAACGTGTAGTTTTTTTGCGAGCGTGCGAACGTCCGCTTCATGCTCCGGTGTCACCTCGATCATGAAGCCCGGTGACTGTGAAAAGAGAAGTACATCCGTGCGAAGGTTGGTGGGAAGGTGATTGAGGGTTGCTGCGATACCGATCGTGCCACCACGCTTTCGCACGGGAACGGTCATTTCAAAGAGCGCATGCAAGATTCCTCCGTCGCTGATGTCATGGCACGAGAGGAGAAGTTTTTTTGTGGCTGCTTCCGTGATGCATTCAATGAGTTTGGAAATCGCACCGAAGTCTGGCTTTGGAACATTCGATCCGAGGAACGCATCGCAATGTGCCCGAGCAAGTTCCTCGAGTACTTCGTAATAGAGGGAGCCGCCGCATTCGTTGCGTCTCTCACCGAGCGCGAGGAGCACGCTTCCCACGCGCTTCAGATTCGGTGTTACAGCAGATCTGCCGTCTGCCATGACACCGATTGCACATACGATTGCGGTCGGAGGAATTTGGGAACCGTCGGGCAGCGCGTTATAGAGGCTGACGTTTCCGGAGATGATGGGCACAGGTTGCCCGGAGACTGTTACGCCACGCGCAGCGTCACTGATACCACGGACACCCTCTTCCAGTGCTGCCAGGTGCGAAGGGATCTCCGGATTCCCGTAGTTCAAGCAATCTGTGAGTGCGCGCGGGCTTGCCCCGGTCGCTGCGACGTTGCAGATCGATTCGACGGTTGCCATCGCACCCTGCGCGTATGCGGAGATTCTGCCGTAGCGCCCGTTGCCATCGCCTGCGAGTACAACGCCGCACATGCGGTCTGCCTCAGGCAGATCCCATCCCGGGTGAGTTCCATCCTGTGCGTAGCTTGCGAGATCCTTGAGAGGCAGGATCACGCCGGCATCGGCCTCACCTGCTTCCACTTCGGAAATACCAATCACATCTTTGTCGTAGTGACGAATGATTTCCTCGCGGCTGCAGCCGTTTGGATGCATGAGCATCGAAAGAAAAATGCTGGCGATATTCGTCTGCAACTTTGCGGGCGCCGTGACGCGAATGTCGGATCCTTCGCATGTGATTTCCGGCTCAGTGCGCTTTGTTTCCTGCAATTTCGTGGGCCTCTCGTACTGAAGCCCCAGCGTGATGTCCTGCGACTTGGCCTCGCACACCACCTCTCCTTTATAGGTGAGACGATAGATCCCGCTGTCATTCACTTTGCCGATGACGGAAGCGCGCGCATGTTCCGCAACACTCGGCAGATCCCATGTCACGTTGTAGTGCGTCAGGATGTGCTGCGTCAGATCGGGGTGGCAGATCCAGCAGAATCGTTCCTGTGTTTCCGCGCATGCGATGATCTCGGGCGGCAGATCGGGGATCGCAACATGGACGCGCTCGAGGGCGACATCCGCGCCGAATCCGCGCTCGGAAATTTGTTCGACGGAGCTGCACACAACACCCCCCGCGCCGAGATCTTTGAAACTGATGCGCTTGAGTTCGCCTTCGCGCGCGAGCCAATCGAAGAGCGCGTACGTGGAGGCGAGCAAGTGGCGTTCCAGGAACGGGTTCGGTTCCTGCACCGCGCCCGAGTTCTGCTCGCGCTTTTCTTCCTCCATTGCGATGCTGGCGAACGCCGCTCCGCCGAATCCGCTCTTGTCTGTCGGCTTTCCGACGATGATGATGTCGTAGCTTTCCTTTGCCGCTTCCTCGGGCACGGTACTGTGAATCACTTCATCCTCGCGGACGATGCCGACCGCGACCGCGTTCACAAGACAATTGGAATTGTAGGCCGCATCGAAGACCGTGTCGCCACCCAGATTCGGGATCCCCAGAGGATTTCCGTATCCCGCGATGCCGCGTGCGACTTCGCGTGCGATTGTTCGGCTTTCGCGGGTCTTTAAATCGCCGAGCCGCAGGAGGTCCATGCAGCCGATGACGCGCGCGCCCATGCACGCCACGTCGCGCACCGTGCCGCCGACGCCCGTCGCGGCTCCCTCAAACGGCACGATCTGCGACGGGTGATTGTGAGATTCATGGCTGATCGCGAGACCCCAGCGTTTCCCCGGTGGCGCATCCGTGATTGCGACGATGCCGCTATCTTCGCGGGGGCCGAGGATCACGTGACGTCCCGTCGTCGGGAACATTTTTAAAAATCTGCGGGAAGATTTATAACTGCAATGTTCGCTGCCTTGAATGCCCCAGATCACGGCTTCGGTAACGGTCGGAGGGCGCTTCAGGAGCGACTGAATCTTTCGAGCTTCCTCTACCGTGAGCCCGATTGCGTGTTCTTTGAGTGCGGACCTAACTTCGTCATCCGTCATTGCGGCGAAGGCGAGGGATTTCATGGTGAGAGTATGCAGGAAAATCTGCTATTCTCCCACCGTGAAATTTCGGATTCCCGCGTCCTTCGCGCAGCATCGCCTCCTCGGCGGGGCGGCCGTTCTTGCGGCGACACAATTTGCGGCATCCGTTGCAGGGCTCATCCGCGATCGCGCATTGACCCAAACGTTCCCGGGTCTTTCGGTCGTCGACGTCTACATTGCATCGTTTCGTCCGAGCGATCTGCTGTTCCAGGTGACGATCATGTCCGGGTTCTCGGTCGCTCTCGTTCCGCTCCTCGCGCGGTACCGCGCGGACGGAGCGCCTCGCAAGATGTCCGATCTGCTTTCCGGCGTTACCGCAGTGGCGGCGATTGTCTTTGGCGCGCTCGCGCTCGTCGTCGCACTCTTTTTTGAACATCTCGCACCGTACTTCACGGATTTCGAGGGTGAGTCGCTTGCGCTCTACATCCGGTTCGGCCAGATCGCGCTCGTCACGAATTTTCTCTTCGTTTTCGGCAACGCGTTCGGTCAATATCTCATCACGATTCAACGTTACTGGATCTACGGCCTCACGCCCGTGCTTTACACTGCGGGGACGATTGTTGGAACATACTTTTTGACGCCCTCGTACGGAGCCTATGGCCCGATGCTCGGTACACTCGGCGGCGCCGTTATCTATGTTTTCATACGCTTCGGCGGCATCCTCAAAGGCGGCTACCGGCCGGCGTTCAGGCTCTGGCATCCGGATCTCACGGAACTCGGATGGCTGATGATGCCGCGGATGTTTGCCTTGGGCGCGCTTCAGTTGGAGTTCCTGATGTTCGATGCGGTTGCGTCGGGGCTCGGAAGCGGCGCCGTGACGATCAATGCGTACGCGCGCAATTTCCAATCCGTCATCATCGGCGTTGCCGCGATCGCGTTGGCGCAATCTGCATTCTCACCCCTTTCCCAAGCTGCGGCAAAGAGACAGGCCGGAAGATTCTTTCTTTACATCAAGAAAGGTGCATTGATCTTGCTCCTCGTCACGATCCCGGGTGCGATCGCGCTGGTCGCAGCTGCACCGCTTGCGGCCAGGATCGTACACCTGCAATCCGAGTTTGCGCTCTTTTCTATGGCGCTTGGCATCTACGCCATCAGTATTCCGTTCGAGAGCCTGAACCACTTGCTTCTTCGCGGGTTCTACGCGCTCAAGGATACGATGATCCCCGCGGCATTCAGTGCGGTGAACGGCATCGTCGCAGTCGGCGCCTCGTTCGCGCTCGCCCCGCGCTTCGGTGTCGCAAGCCTCGCGATCGGTTACACGCTGGGCCAAGTGATCCAACTCATCGGCCTTGCGATTTTGCTCCCGGATCGGGCGAAGAAATTACGGTGATCAAAAGTATCCGCTCCTCGAGCCTGAGCCTCGGAGTCAGAGACCGGCAGGCAAGCTTTAATAAACGATTAACCCATTAAACTTGTTCCACCAGTCTGACCCTGATGCGAAGGCATCACGCGTATTCTCAAGAATTTTTTTGATATGTTGCCAAGCAAGCAGCGTCGCGTCATCAGCACTATTCGGATAAAGATTTCCGAATTCCGCACGGAGGACGCTCGCAATTTTCCAAACTCTTGCGACGTCATTTCCTTCGAGCCCTTTAGCAATATTTTGAGCCGCCAGGCGGAGACCGTCTACGTATGCTGCTCGGCGAGTCTGGGGAGACTCAAATGAGGTGAAGGAGGGTTGCTTCATTTCTTCTTCACTTGAGTAAAGTCGAGTTCCACCGGCGTCTCGCGATCGAAGATGAGCACGAGCACCGTGAGTTTGCCCTTGTTCACGTCGACGCTCTCCACCGTGCCATCGTAGTTCTTGAACGGACCGTCGATAATGACCACCAGATCGCCGACCTGGAAGTCGCTCTTGAACTTGGCTTCCTGCTCGCCGACTCTTCGCTCGATGACGCCGTATTCCTCCGGCGTGACGGGCACCGGGATATTGCCGGAGCCGACGAAGCCCGTGACGTTCGGCGTATTGCGCACCACGTACCAGCTTTCATCCGTCACGATCATATCCACGAGCACGTAGCCCGGGAACAATTTGCGCTCCTCCTCCACGGGCTCGCCCTTCTTGAACACCAGTTGCTTCTCCTTCGGCACTTGAACGCTGAAAATATAATCCTGCATGCCGAGGGATTCGACGCGTTGCTCCAGCGATTGCTTCACGCTGTCCTCGTACCCCGAGTACGTGTGGAGCACGTACCAATTCCGCCCGGCCCGTGGGTCTTGTTTGCCCATAAATTTATGCGAGGGAGAGAAGGAACGAAACGACTTCGGACAGGAGAAAGTCGAGGAAACCAAAGAGCCCCGCGCTTGCGGCCGTGAAGACCAGGACGATCGCGGACAGCCGCACGGCCTGCTGGCGCGTGGGCCATCGGACGAGCTTCAGTTCCTCGTAGGAATCGTTGATGTAAGTAAGAATGAGATTCATGCGCGGGAGTTCCTTCTGAAAAATCCCCTCGCGGGGAACACTCTCATTGTAGCATGGCGGGGATGCAATGCAAGAAGAAATCGCGTCCTACAGGCCATAGGCGGGTGCTTCGAGCGCATGGATCTTCGTGATCGGCAGCGCAACGAACCACACGCGACCCTTGATGTTCGTGCTTTCGACGAATGGGATCGGATTCTTATCGGCATCTTTGAAGCTCCTCGAGTCCAAACTTGCCGTGCGGTTATCGCCGAGGAGGAAATACTGGCCCTCCGGAACGTTGTAGAGGATCTCCGCGGCATTGCCCTTAATCGGCGGATCGCGATAGGTGCGGCCGGCGTTTCGATCATTGAGGTACTTGTCCTCCTCCAGCTTCGCCTCCTTTTTCGCACCCGCTTCCTTGACGTATACGTTCCCGCCGCGAATGGAGATCCGGTCACCGGGAAGCCCGATCACGCGCTTCACATAATATTTGTCCGGACTGTTCGGCGGGCGGAACACCACCACATCGCCCCTCTCGGGCTCGCCGATCAAGTACGCGAGCTTGTTGATGATGATGTATTGTTTGTCTTCCAGCGTATCCACCATCGAACTACCCTCGACTTGAAACGGTGAGACGAGGAATGTGCGAATGCCGCCGACGATCGCCACGATCACCACGATGTTGATGAGAACATCGAACAGGTGGAACAGCAGCCCGTGCTTCTGAGATTTCATCCCGGAGAGTATAGGGCAGAGAAGATGGGTAAGGAAGGTGCTACACTTTGCTTGATGCTCGATCGCTTCTTCTTCGGCCGGCACCTCGAGGACGACGAGCATGTGCGTGCCATCATCCACAAGCATTGGTTGCTCGGCCTGCGCGTGCTCTTTTGGCCGAGCGTTTCCTTCCTCTGTTCCTGGATCGTGCTCGCACTCGTCGCGGGCTCGCCCGTGCTCCTCGTGATTGTCGCGCTCTGGAGCGTCGCTTCTCTCGTCTGGTGTCTGCGCGGATTCTTCGATTACTATCTGGATGCGTGGATCATCACCGATCAAGGGATCATCGATCTGGAGTGGCACGGATGGTTCCATCGGCAGTCCACGCGCGTGCTCTACAGCGACATCCAGGGCGTCAGTTATGTGATCCAGGGCGTCGTTGGCACGCTGCTTCGGTACGGAACCATTAACGTCGAGAAGATTTCGACGGGTTCTGTGATGAGCCTCAGCCACGTGCCGCGTCCGCGTTCCGTCGAGGGCGCAATTCTCAAGAATATGGAGGCGTATTTGCACGCAAAGAACCTGAAAGATGCGAAGCACGTGCAGGAGCTACTTGCGGATTTCGTCGCGACGAAGATGCAGGTGGATGCGTTTGCCGATGAATCTTCGGTATAGTATGGAGCGTGAAGCCGGCGCTTGCCATCATCGGCCTCGGGAATCCCGGGTCCGGGAGCGAGCGGACGCGTCACAACGCGGGCTTCCGCGCGGTGGATGCAATCGCGGAAAAATTTTCGGAAGGGGAGTGGCAGAACAAACAAAAATTCCTGGCAGTTGCTCGCGAGGGGCGCATCCTCGCAGCGCCCATTCTCATCCTGAAGCCGACGACGTACATGAACCGTTCCGGCGAGTCCGTGCGCAAAGTCGTGGATTTTTTTAAGTTGGATCCAAAGACGCAGATCCTTATTCTCTGCGATGATATCGACCTGCCGCTTGGGGAGATGCGGCTGCGGATGAAGGGAGGCCCGGGCACGCACAATGGGCTTAAATCGATTGTCGAAACGCTCGGCGAGGAATTTCCACGGCTTCGTATCGGGATCGGCTCGCAGCCCGTGGGTGCAGATCTCGCGACGTGGGTCTTGAGCGTGGCCCCATTGGAGGAGGAAAAGAAGATTGCGGCGGCGATCAAAGCAATTCCGGAACAAGTGCGTACATATGTCAGAGGAAGAATCTCTTGCCCGCGAAGCCGCCGGCAACGAGGCCGAACGTCATCAGCGTGGTCATGATGCCACCCGGCAGGCTGACCGGAGCGCTCGCAGGCGCTTCATCTTGCGTTGCCGATGCGGTCATCGGCGTGAGGAAGCTTCCGCCGTCCCGGTGCCCGAAGAAGGAATTGAAACCGGTTCGGGGCAGATCGCCGATGATGCGGACCGTCGTCGATGCACGTTCGTCGATGCCGCCGTCGGCCGTCGCGCGCACGTCGTTCCGGACGAATTGTCCCGGCCGGTACACGCTATCGAGCGTGATGCGGTAGCGGAATGTCCTCACATCGTTGCGGCCGAGTGAATTGATTCTCCACTCGAGGCGGCTGTTCGTACTGGTATCCGCGTCGCCGTCATCAATCACGAAGACGTTATTCGGCAGAGTATCGACGAGGCGGATATTGCGGAGTGTTCCGTTACCGGAGTTCTGAATGCGCACCGCATATTCGATCATGCCGCCGGGAAACACTTCCGTGACGCTCACAGTCTTCGAGAGATCCAGCTCGTTGTCACGATTGTTATTGTCACCCTCAACGCGGTCGGTATCGATCGCCACGCTGCCGCGCACCTCCGCACGATTCGTCAGACTCCCGTTCGCAGTATCATCCACCTCGACTTCCAGTGTCACCGTGCGGCTGCTAAAAGGCGAGATGTAGATGTTGCTCCATGTAATGAAGCGTCCGTTGATGCGGCCATTGTCGGAAGCATCGACGGCGGTGAGTCCGCTCGGCAGCGTATCCGTGATCGTCACAGTGTTGGTATTGTTATTGCCGCTGTCGTTCCGCACCGTGATCGTGTAGGTGAGGATATCACCCGGCTGCACCGTGACGCGACCGTCCGTCTTCGTGATGCGGAAATTCTCGTTGTTGTTGGAGAACCTCTGCTGGTTTCTCACAAAGACGCTCGCACACGATCCGCCACTCGTCACCGTGACGTTTCCGTTGCTGGGCGAGATGGAGGTCATATTCCATCCGTTCAGGGTGTATTCCGACACGAAGTGCGTACCCGTCGTGACGTTGTCGAAGCGCGCGCGGCCAGAAGAATCATTCGAGACTGTGCGATTGCCGTCGAGCGTGAACGTGAACGAAGGCGTCGCATTCAGTGTGTTGCCGTTCTGATCCACCGCGGTCTTGATGATCTCGATGCAGCCGTTCTGTTGCTGCAATCCGTTCACCGTCGCGCTTGCGCTGTTGTTGCCGTAGTTCGATTCGGGCGTCGTCGTCGTCACGCTTGCCGTGTTCGTCACGTTGTTCGTCACGTTCATCTGTGCTGCGAGCAGCATGGTGGCGCTCTGGCCGGCATTCAGTGTTCCGATGTTCCACTGGCTTCCGGAGTACGTACCGAGCGTCGTCGCAACGGTCACGAAGCTGAGGCCCGAAGGCAGGGGATCATTGACGAGCACGTTCTGTGCCGTGAAACTTCCGTTATTCGTCACGGTGACAGTGAAGGTCGTGTTCACGCCGATATTCAGGGTCGTTGGGTTTGCCGTCTTCGTAATGGAGAGGTCAAGCGTCGAAGAGCTGCTGGAAGAAGACGAGCTGGAGCTCGATGAGGATGAGCTGGAAGAAGACGAGCTGGAGCTCGAGGAACTTGAAGGATTGCATTCCGCGCGCGATGTGCAGTCGTAGACGACAACGTCGTACGCTTGGTAGGAAACGAGTCCGCCGCAGATATCGGCATGGTCGAACACGAAATCGATGTTCGAGGGCCCCGTGAGCCTTCCCGTGAAGAGAGACGTCAAATCAAGGGGAGCAACCTCCGGAACGACCGCAGTACACTGCGCGTTTGCGTAGCGACGGTTGAGCGACGTGTTCAGGCCCGGCAATGTGACATGCATGATGTCATCCGTTGCATGCGTCGCGTTCGGGCGTCCGAGGAACTGCACGACGGAATTCTGATCGATGAGCAGACCGATGACGTTTCTTGCGAAGACCATTCCCTGCAAGTTTCCAAAGATAGGCCTCGAAGGGAAATTGGGCGCAACCGGAATTCTGTAGTGGTAGGGGCGAGGATTACCATTCGGACAGACATTCGTTTGGATGCAGCCCTGACTCGACGGAGTATTGGGAATGCGTGTTGCGCAGGGAATTCCGACGAGCTTGCCGTCGAAGATCTGTCCCGCGCCGTTGGCTTGGTCGACGGATTGGTTCCCGTACCAAATGTCGTACTGATAGCCGCAATCCGTCGGCACATTGACCGGATAGAATAGGCTCGTGCCCGGTTGCACGACACTGTATCTGCTATCGAATGCCACCTGGTCCCACGCAGTACCGATCATCTTTGCGGAATAGACCGTAATCGGGAAATCGCAACCGCCGCTGCTGTTGTTCGTCACCACGAAACCGTTATCACCCGATGCGCGGCTGATAACGATGCGCCCCGCTGCGCGCTCTTGCTGTACCTGATCGAACGTCAGAGTACACGCGGCGCTCACCGTCGGGAGTGTCGAGGCATACCCGAGCAGAATACTCGCAGCCGCAGCGGCGGAGACCCACCGCTTGCACGGACTGAGGCAATTCATAGTAAGGAGGAATAGGGAAACGGCTCTTCAATCGCAGGCAAAGTTTCGTAGAGATTTTGAGTGCTTTTCATGAATTGTCAAGTATTTGTTACAAAGAATCAGATGCGTTCGAGCACCGCGAGCAAGCTGACACCTCGGTGAAAGGGGCGGCCTTTTCCCTGGAGGAGCACATGGATTCTCTTCTCCTCCCGGGAAAAAATCCACGTGAGGAGCTTATTCAGGAACTTCGGCGGCATCGAGAAATCCGTTTGCGATTCGCCCCACGATTTTTTCTTTACTCGGCAGAGCATGCGCGCGAACCGGATCATCGGATAGAGGTACGCGTTGAACGGAGTGAGGAGCCGGACGCGCACGGGGAGGTTGCTCCAGAGCGTCGAGAGCGATGCGGCGTCGTAGCGTCGAAAGTGGCCGACAGCTTTGTCATGCGGGCTCCAGAGCGCCATGTCGGCGGGCACTGCTATCACAAGCAACGCACCCGGGCGCATCGTGAGGACGATATCGTGAAGCAGCGAACGATCATCCCGAACATGTTCCAACACGTCGAGAAAGAGAAGGAGATCAGCTGCGTTTCGCGTTTCGAGCGCAGCAGGATCCGACGTGTGGAGAAATCGGATGTGCGGATAGTGATGCTCGGCCTCTCGCATTGCATCCTTCGATGCATCAATGCCTGTGCATTCGTACCTGTCCGCGAGTCCGCCGAGGATTCCGCCCGTGCCGCATCCAATGTCGACGATCTTGCTGTGCGTTCCAGGCTGCAGAAGCTCTATGACGACTGCATGAATGATCCGTTGCCGCGCGACAAACCACCAGTGGCGCTGCTCGATTTCTGCGAAGAGGACGAATTGCTCGGGCTGCATGAGTCGCCGCATCGTACCAGAGCATGCGGCTTCGGACATCAGGCAACGCTCTGAAAGACCGCCATCATCTGCGCCGTCTTCGAAAAAGGTGTTCGCACGAAGTCGAAGGCGGCGAAGAACGCGAGCAGGGGGGCATAGAGCGGGTGCCGGTACATCGGTTTCTCCTTCGAGACGGAAATGATGTGGATTGCAGCCAGACTTCCAAGCACGCTGCACGTCCACTGCGGCGCGCCCTGCGTGTACCACACGCGTTCGCAGCGGAGTCCGCACCTTTCTGCAGCCGCAATCAAGGAATCACGTGTGAAGAGAACGAAGTGTCGCGGACAGTGCAGGCCTCCCCAGTACCATCGACGAAACAGTCGTGCATCGAGCGTGTCGACGTTCGGAGTTTTTATAAGGAGCACACCGCCGGGAGCGAGCAGAGCCTTTAATGAACGGAGAACGGTGACAGGATCCGCGACGTGCTCAATCAGGTTCAGCATGAGGATGCTATCGAATCGAAGATCGCTCGTGAATGCTTCGATCGCAGAGAGGTGATAGACATGCCCCGCCTTCGATGCGTACGGACGCGCCTGCGCATTGATGTCGACGATGTGCGTTTCGGAAATCCGCGCATCGCATCGCCGCATGCGCGTGAGGAGCCAGCCGGTGCCTCCGCCGACATCGAGCACCCGAAGTGAGGAGCCGGGGATGCGCTTCAGAATCCGTCGAAAGAGCCGCCGCTCCAGAGCGGCTTTGATGCGTTCCAGGAACGGAGGATGTTCCAGATCTCCGAATGAGTAATAGTTCGCAGGATATATCCGTTGGAGTTCGTTCTTCGGCGGGTTCATCAAATACACGCTTTCACAAGCTTTACAACGCACGTAGTTGTAGAGGCGATCGTCCGTTCGATACTCAACATCCTTCGCATGGGCGAACGCCTTCGCATCGGATGACCCGCAGACCGGACAGCGATCATCCATGCCACGCGGATCGAAGCATCGTGAGCAATGTTTTTCCATACGTGCTTCGCGCCGCATTCATCCGACTTCCAATCTCCGTTCCGAGCAGGAACCGCTCCATATCATCGAAGCGTGTGTACGAAATCAGCGGATCCCAATGGTGGAGCAGGTGCCTGTTGAAGCCCGCCGCACCGAAGTACCGCGAGAGCAGATCCGTGCCGAAGAGTCTGTTGACCGGGCCGTGTTCCTCCGTCGTGAAATCCCGATCGCAGGCAGCCTCTTCGATCCGGTGCTCGAGAATTTGCCGAATCGTCGCGAAGAAAGGAAAGAAGACGAACGTAGCGGTAAGCCACATGATCGCGGCCGAACGTGAACCGAACGTAAAGCAGCCTCCGATAATGAGGAGATGGAAGGCGAGCGTCCGTGCGAGAGCAACGACAATCGTCGCGTTCTTCGGTGCGGCGTTCTTCGGTGCGTTTCCTTGATACGCGCGCAGCAGGGAAATGAAGTAGATACCCGTGACGAGCTGCAAGAGAAACGAGGGCTGCATGCAGTTGCGGTACGAAAATTCCGTATCGTCGTGATCGCCAAGGTGAAGGTGGTGTTCCCAGTGTGAGCTGCGATAGCGTGCGGTCGTGAGCCCGAACGGAAGCCACACAGTCCAATCGGAAATGCGATCATTGTGGCGCGGTGCGACGTTCCTATGGGCTGCTTCGTGACCGAAGAGCATCAGTGCATGGAGCCAGTAGCCGCAAAACATGCTGAAGAAAACGAGGAGCAGAATCTCCCAGAGGAGGCCGACCTCTGCTGCGGCGTATCCGTAGAGCACAAGTCCTCCCGCGAGCATCCCGTAGCAGAGCGCGATGTCCCGCCATACGACGCCGTAGTACGGGCGCAACGTTTTTCGATACACGTTCCAGGTTTGCTCACCGTTCGAAAGATCTTGCAGTTGGGGGCTACCGGGGAGCATTGGGTGAGAGAAGGGTGGAATTCGATGCAGGAGTTTTTTTCGGCTTTGTGCGAAGCATTCGTCGGATGCAGACAAGCTCATAGAATGTCTTCACCATGTGCGTACAATCCACTTTGCTTTTGCCCGTCCCTCGAGGGGAATGACGAACGGGAGTCTCTGCGATGCGGAATCCCGCATGTTTCGATTTCGCGAGCAGCTCCGCGGAAAAACAGTAGTGATTGCTCTCCAATTGAATCTGATCGAGGACGCAGCGTTTCAGAATCTTGAACGCGCAGTTGATGTCCCGAAAAGGGACGCTCAGTACCAACCGTGCGTAGGAATTATACGAGGAAGAGAGCGCCTGTCGCCACCATCGGTCGCTGCGAGGGGTTCGAATCCCCGTCACGACATCATAGTCGTTCATGAGGGCAATGAGCCGCGGAAAATCGCGCGGATCGAATTGATTATCGGCGTCGAGGAACGAAATGTACTGACCCTTCGCCTCGCGCATGCCGGTGCGAAGTGCCGCGCCGTATCCTTTGTTCGTGTCGTGTCGCATGCAGCGGACGCAGTGCGGGTGACGCGCTTCCAGTTGAGCCGCAATATCCCCGGTTCCGTCCGTACTGCCGTCGTCGATGATGAGGATTTCATAGGCAACCCCGCTCGGATCGAGAGCGTTCATCACCGATTCCACCGTCACCTGCAAAATCTCGGCTTCATTGAAAGCGGGGAGAACGACGGAGAGGGAGGAGCCGGTAGCTGCCGTCATGGAAGTCACAGGTACGGGTACTCTATCAGAAACGAATCCGGCGTCCGAACCTTCGCGGGAAATTGAGTCTACTGCAACCAGAGCGATTCATCGGGTGCCGCGAGCAGCGCCAGGGAATCCGAGAGCAGTCTCGGCAGCGAAAACCGCACCTTCACCTCGTGATCACCGCGGGGTACGTGCACCGCGAAGAAGATGCTCTGTGCGAGCGCCGGCTGCACTTCTTCCCCATCGACCGTCACGCTCCACCCCGGCAGGTAGCTTCGCGAAATCACGAGCCACTGCTCGTCGGGCGAGCTCGTCTCGATAAGCAAATGCGTCGGCGATTGTTCCTTCACATTGATGGATCCGCCCTGCGATGTCGTGAATGTTCCCGCGCATCCCTGGCACTCCACGAACGTGCGATCCGACGGCCACGGCTCCCTCAGCATCGCTTCGTACACGCCTTGTCCATGCGGCTCGAAGAATGCGATATTCTGTGCGAAATAGGTCAGAGGCCGGCTCGTCGGATTGAAGTAGAGAATCTGAGGAATGTGTGCTTCTCGATCGAGTATTCCGTAATTCGTCAGTACCGGAATGTTCGCGACGATCGTCCCGCGGCCCGCTTCCGTGAGCTGCATGTCCTTGAATGCAAAGCTGCTGAACACATCCGTGATCCCGAGGCTGTCGAGGAGGTAGTGCCGCTTCTGAAACAGAGCGATCTTCCCCTCCAAAGAAAGCGAACTCTGTGAGAGCGAGAATTCCGCGGGAACGCGTTGCCTCTCGGAACCCAGAGCCGCAAGTACGTAGCTGACCCTTTTCGAGTTCAAGGGTTCGTAGATACTCGCGGAAGAAAGACCCACGTAGATATTCTGGTTCGGCTGCAGGAGAACCGATGAAATGGATGTGTACAGGGACTGCAATTCCGTCAGCACCACTTCCGGCAGGCTCACGAGCTGTCGTATTTTTTCGCTCGGCAAAAACGAAAGTATTTGAATATAATTGGAGGAGGACTCATGCGTGATTGCGGGCAACACCAGCCGCTCGCGCGCGACGGTTCCATCGGAGATGAGCGGTAGGTACCCGAAGAGCAGCGTGCCGGCCCCGAGCACCGCAAATACATACCGTCGCTCTCCTCGAAGTCTCAGCCAGATTGCGGGATGCATGGTCACCCCCATCAAAAATAAAATGTAGAACGTGGAGGTATTTTTTGGCAGATAGAG
>CAZUFJ010000058.1:0-5772 GCA_964619805.1 uncultured Candidatus Peribacteria bacterium
TTGGTAAATGGTGGAGCTGAGGGGCATTAGAGAAGGTGGTGACGTGATGGTCAATTAGCTATGATGCGTGAGTTCGGGGCTTAGCTTACGTTGGTAGCCCCGCACCTTCTTTCGCATCATGGGGCATTAGCTCAGCTGGTAGAGCGCCTGCTTTGCAAGCAGGAGGCCACCGGTTCGATCCCGGTATGCTCCACCACTTGGAACAGAAAGAAGGTGCGGGGTTGCAAGCAGGCCACGGCGTTCGCGAACGCCGTGGCAGGGTAACCGATCCAATTTCTTATACGGACCCCACGATTTGGTCCATGCATCTGTTTTCCAGCGAAAGAGGAAGTGCACTCCGATTGCGACGACGAACAGAACCAGAAATACGTATCCCACGGTAGCGATGCCTTTCCAGAAATAGAGTGCGAGTGCGAGGGTGAGGAGGACCAGATACTTCACCACGCGGAAGCGCAGCGTCTGCGCATGGAGTGCGACGTATTTCTCCCGCCGAAGCCATTCTTTTGTGTTCATAGATTTCATTATACGCGCTCATGTATTGACAATGGCAGTTGCCATGCGAGGATGGAACGCTATGGGAGCAGCAGAATCCTTGAAGGCAGAAATAATAAAGTTATCTTTATCTGATTCACCTGGTATCCAGAAAGAGGGTGATCAAGCAGTGCGCATGCTGGCTTCAGCGGCTGATCAGGCAGTGGCAGCTATTATGAAGGGTGACTCAATTGAAAGCGTTGCACAAAGGCTCACGGACATTGGGATGAATTACTTAACAGAGAGTATGAACACCGAAAATGATGGAGTGGTTGCACGCAGACGTTCCATTGTTTGTATGCGCGTAGGAAATGTTCTTGAAGAGCATGGCAAAGAGCTCAACCCCTTTATCAAAACGCAGGCGGAGGAGCCTGCCGCGCTCCCGGAATGATGAATTTGAGGGGAGCGAAGAGGACATTGGTCGTGCCCGTCATTTCCGCGATGCTCCAGAGGAAAATGATGACCGAGGCGAGAATAATCAGGTTGTAGACGCCGCCCACTTTGCGCATCCAATCGGCCTCGCCGATCATGTCGCCGATTTTCTCGCGGTATTTGAGCATGACGAGCGCCAGCGCCATGCCGATGATGCTGAGAACAATATGCATTACGCGAGCGCGGCTTCGAGTTCTTTCTTCACATCCTCCTTCGATTTGGTGCCGACGAAGCTCTTCACCGGTGCGCCATCTTTGAAAATGATGAATGTCGGGATGCTCATCACATTGAACGAGCCCGGCACTTCCGGATTCTCATCCACGTTCATTTTGTAGAGCGTCGCTTTGCCCTGTAGCTCCGCCTCCACTTCCTCCATGATCGGGAGCATGATCTTGCACGGTCCGCACCACGGAGCCCAAAAATCTACGAGAACGATGCCCTCGGATTTCGCGACCTTGGCATCGAATTCGCCGTCGGTAATGGATGCTGGCATCTGTCTGAAAGGGGAATGGGTGAAGTATAGGCGTTGATGACGCCGTTGCAATTTGTTTCTCGTTTCTTGTTGCTAAGAAAAACAGGGAACGAGAAACGAGTCAACGAGCAACGAGCAACGTTAATCTCGTCCGCGACTCAGGATATCGCGCGTGATCTGTTTCCCGATTTCGACCCCCGGTTGCCCGTACGGATCAATGCGGTAGAGCTTGCCGAGCAGGTTGACCTCGGCGAGCAGCAGGAAGAAGAGCTGACCCAAATGAAATTCATCAAGCCTGCCGAGCGCGATGGTCGCATGCGGGCGCTTGGCGGCCGTGAGCGCGCGGCTGGTGCCCTCAAAGCAGGCATCGAGTAATTGGCCGAACGTTTTTCCCGCGATGAACCGCCAGGCGGGATCAATATCCTCCGGCACGATGACGCGCGGTTTCTCCACTTCGGTAATAAAGAGGTGCCACTGCTTGCGCGGCCCTGCCATCCATTGTTGAAGCAGGGAGTGTTGATCTTGGGTGCCGATCGCGGCGAGCGGGATCGGGTTCGCGGTCTCCACTTTGCCCAAACTTTCTGCAATCAGCTGTTGATTCCAGCGTGCGAGGGATTGCAGCCGCCCGCTGTAGGGCATGATGACGCGCACGGGATAGCCGCGCTTGGTATCGAGCAGGTACTGGATGCTCGCGAGCAGCGCCGCGGGATTCTGATCGAGCACGGTCTGCTGGCAGAGCGTGTCCATTTCCTTCGCTCCGCGCGCAAACGCATCGGGGTCCGCATCAAGGAGCGCGAGCGGCAGCATGCCGATCGGGGTAAAGATGGAGTAGCGGCCGCCGACAGCGGGGGGGATCTCCAGCATCGGGATGCCGTGCTCCAAACAGAAATTGTGCAGCACCCCCTTGTGCGGATCCGTGAGCGCGATCACACGCTCGGCCGCGCGCTCCTTGCGCGCTTCCTTGAGTTTTTCAAAGAAGAGGAAGAACGCGCTCATCGGCTCCAGCGTGTCGCCCGATTTGCTCGCAACGACGATAAGGGTCGATCGAAAATCCACGATGTCCAAGTAATTCTGGAGCAGTGCGGGATCGAGCGTGTCGATGAGGATGAACTCGACGGTCTCGGATCCTTCGAACACTTCCTGGATGACACGCGGCCCCAGGCCCGATCCGCCAATGCCGATCCAGAGCACGGTCTTGATGCGCTCCGCCTTCACGCGCATCGCCGCTTCCTTCACGCGTTCGATTGCTTCGCGATCATACGGATCCATCGACCACGCGTGCTCGCCGCCCGCCCGCTCCTTCAGCCAATCTTCGATATAGCGCTTCATGCCGGTGCGAAGAGCCGTCAGTTCCTGGTCGGGGATCCCCATCGAGGGGGTGATGGCCTTCGCGAGCGTCGCTTGGATGTCGAGGTGGAGCATTATGGTAGGGCTAGGATTAGGGCTAGGGCTAGGCGGAAAACTAGAGAGAGCGCAGGGCTGCAGCGACACGCTCCTCGGTCGTTTGCACTTCCTTCGGCAAGTCTTTCAGAACCTTCATGATAGAAGAGGTGTCGTACCCAAGGTTTGCGAGTGCCGCGACGGCATCGTGATCGAAATCCGCACGCACCGATCCGTCGGGGCTGGCACCAAAAATGTTCGGATTTTTCTCATGCAACGACTTGAGTTCGAGCAGCAATTTCTCGGCGGTCTTGCGACCAACACCCTTAATATTTGTGAGCATCGCCGGGTCTTCATCGAGCACGGCTTTCATGAGCAGTTCCCGCGGCACGGCGCAGAGCTCGAGCGCCATCTTTGGCCCCACACCCGCGATGTTGAGAAATTCCTCGAAGAGCGTGCGCCCCGCGCGATCGCAAAATCCATACAGATCGAGACGATCCTCGCGCACATACGTGGAAACCCAGAGCATGCAATGCGTTCCTTCCTCGAGTCCCTCGAACACATCCACGGGCACCGTGACTCTGTATCCCACCCCCTGCACATCCACGATGACCTCCGTCGGATCCAATCTATGAAGAGTTCCACGGAGTGTTGCGATCATAGGAGGGGAGTATAGATCAGATGAAATTTTTTATCCAAAAAATACGTATTGATCTTCGGTCAAGGCGTAGGGGCGTTCCGCTGGAACACTCCTGCAGGCGTCATATGCTCCATACCTTTCAAATTTTTTTTAGATTCTCCTCATCGTGGTTCCAGTTCGCAGGATTTTCCAAAATATATTTTTGAACACGAGCCAAGTCACCAGCACTTTGGGTGACATGTTCATAGTAATTTCGTTGCCAATATTTTCCATCGCTGTCCGGTTCGAGCTGATTGATGCGTTTGGTAACTGCTGATTTAAAAGACCGAATAATCGTCCCAAGAGAGCATGGTAATAATCGGCCAAATTTTTTCGATGTTTCATCCATGCTATACCAAAAAGCGGGGTCAGTAGGGGCACAGCGCGCTGTGCCCCTACAGGCGTCAATTGTGAGAATAGCGTGGAAATGGTTCGGCATGATGACGTAGCGGCCGAGTGTTACATAAGGACGTTGAAGGGGAGTCTTTCGCCATTCTTCATCGACAATTTTCCCGATAACGCTCAAATCCATTTCATTATTTTTAATTTCACCGAAAAGGCTTTCTTTATTCATTGTGCAAATTGTCACGAAATACGAGCCTACTTCGGTGTAGGTTCGGTTCTTCAATCGAAGTGAACGTCTGTGCCATCGGGCTTCCGCAATGTATTTCATAGAGGTCCTACAACGACTACGAATTCTCCTTTTTTCGTGATGCGTTTTGCGGTGTCCGCAAGTTCCGCGACCGTCACGGAAATATATTCCTCGTGCATCTTCGTAAGCTCGCGCGCGATGACAACCTTTCGCGTGGGCTGCGTCCCAAGTGCCTCTGCAAGTTCCACGAGTGTGCGCTCGACCCGATGAACGGATTCATAGAAGACGATCGTGTGCTCCTCATCTTTAAAGGAGCTGAGCAGAGTTTTTCGTCCTTTCTTGAGCGGCAGGAAACCGACATAGAGGAATGCGTTCGTCGGGAGTCCGCTGCCGGACAATGCTGCAAGCAATGCCGAGGGGCCGGGGATAACCTCAAGTGGTAGGCCCCGCTGCCGTGCGGCAGAAACAATCGCGTAGCCTGGATCGGAAATCCCCGGCGTCCCTGCGTCCGAGACGAGCGCCAGGTGCTCTCCTTCTATAAGCCTCTGTAAAATCTCTTCCACGTTCTTTGTATCGCTATAACTATGGAGGCTCAGGAGCTCCTTCTTTGGCAGTTCCAAGTGCGTCAGCAGATTGCCCGTCACGCGCGTGTCCTCGCAGACGATTGCCTGGCATTTTTTCAGCGTTTCCACCGCCCGGCGCGTGATGTCGCCCAGGTTTCCGATCGGCGTGGAAACAATAGAAAGCATTATTGAAGAGAAATGAGAAGCATCATCGAGTCCCTGAGCGACGCCGCCGAAGCGGCGAAGTCGAATGGGCCGATCGGGGTAGAGGCAATGGAGAGCATCGGAGGAAAGAGTACAGGAAATCACTCTTTTCTCGTGACCAAAATCGGCTATGATTCAAGGGAACTCCCGTCCGATTTCCTGCTGTTTGCATGTCTAAGAAAGAGGATCCAACACCGCAGGAGCCGCTTCCCTCAGAAGGGGAAGGTTCCGAGCCTGTGCAATCGGCTGTTCCCATGGGAGGAGGGGATTTGGCAACGCTTGGGAAGATCCTGCCTCGGCCGATTGTGGCGGAAATGGAGGAGAGCTATTTGAACTATGCAATGAGCGTCATCGTCAGCCGCGCTCTGCCGGATGCACGCGACGGACTCAAGCCTGTGCACCGCCGCATCCTCGTCGCGATGCAGGAGGAAGGATTGACACCCAGCCACCGCTACTCGAAATGTGCGGGTGTCGTCGGTGAGGTTTTGAAGAAATATCACCCGCACGGCGATTCCTCGGTGTATGACGCGCTCGTGCGCTTGGTGCAGGATTTCGCGATGCGCTATCCGTTGATCGACGGCCAAGGAAACTTCGGTTCGATTGATGGCGATAGTGCGGCCGCCTATCGGTACACGGAATGCAAGCTCCAGAAGGTCGCGATGGAACTTTTGGCCGACCTGGAAAAAAATACAGTCGATTACGCCCCGAACTACGATGCGTCGCGCAAGGAGCCGACGGTGCTCCCGAGCAAAGTACCGCACCTCCTTTTGAATGGAACCGTCGGTATCGCCGTCGGTATGGCGACGATCATCCCACCGCACAACTTAACCGAAGTCGTGGATGCGACGCTCCACTTGGTGGATCACCCAGAGGCATCGGTCGAGGATCTACTCGTGTTCGTGCAGGGCCCCGATTTTCC
>CAZUFJ010000059.1:0-4193 GCA_964619805.1 uncultured Candidatus Peribacteria bacterium
TTACATGTCTTCCCTCTTCACCTCCGAATCCGTCACCCTTCGACTCGTCCCGCGCGTGCGGGACTCGCTCAGGGTAACGAAGCTATTTTTCTTCCCTTTTATTGTATGAGTAGTTTATTCACGTCAGAATCTGTTACCGAGGGTCACCCGGATAAAATCTGCGACCAAATCTCCGACGCGGTGCTCGATTACGCACTCGAGCAAGATCCCAAATCGCACGTCGCGTGCGAATGCTTGGTGACAACGGGTCTCGTCGTGATCGCGGGCGAGATCAAGACGAACACCTACATTCCGATGGCCGAGGTTGCGCGCCGCACGATTGCAGAAATCGGCTACAACGATGCAACGTACGGATTCGACCACAAGGCGTGCGCAGTCGTCGTGTGCGTCGGCGAGCAGAGCGCGGATATTGACATGGGTGTGACGGCGGAAAAAACGGCAACAAAAGAGCAGGGTGCGGGTGACCAGGGTCTGATGTTTGGTTTCGCATGCGATGAAACGCCGGAGCTGATGCCGCTCCCGATCTCGCTGGCGCACGGGCTTACAAAGAAGCTTGCGGAGGTGCGAAAGAAAAACGGCCTCAACTATCTGCGTCCCGATGGCAAGAGCCAGGTAACGGTGCAATATAGCGACGAGGGCATTCCGGAGCGCGTGGAATGCGTCGTCATCTCCACGCAGCATGCGGGTCACGTCACGCACGAGCAGATTTGCACGGATATCCGGAAGCATGTGATCGAGCCCGTGTGCGGCCGGTGGCTCGATGACAATACGAAGGTTCACATCAACCCGACCGGGCGCTTCGTGATCGGTGGCCCCCCGGGCGATTGCGGCCTGACCGGACGCAAGATCATCGTGGATACCTACGGCGGCTACGGACGTCATGGCGGCGGCGCGTTTTCCGGTAAAGACCCGAGCAAAGTGGATCGTTCGGCAGCGTACGCCGCGCGTTGGGTTGCAAAGCACGTTGTGAAAGCGGGGCTCGCGAAAAAATGCGAAGTACAGGTCGCGTATGCAATCGGCATCGCGGCACCTGTCTCCATTCGCATCGACACATTTGGTACAGGCACGGTCGATGATCGGACATTGAGCGATGCTGTTTCCAGTGTTTTCGACTTGCGACCCGCTTCCATCATCCGCGATCTCGATCTTCTGAAGCCACAGTATCGGCGGCTCGCAACGTACGGCCACATGGGTCGCGAGGATCTTTCCGTGTTGTGGGAGCAGACGCCGCGCGTTGAAGACCTGAAGAAAGCGGCAGGACGATAGCTATGGATTTTTGGCTTTCAGCAGGGCTCAATGCATATCTTCACGATCGAGGTTTGACGCAGGCCGCACTTCCCTCGAGGATGTCGCGGATGTTGGAATCTAAAGAAAAGGCGCTTCTCATTCTCATCGAGCAGCAGTTCGGCCGTCGCCCGCCACGCTTGGAGAATCTTATTCTCCTGAGCAAAAATATGGCGTCGCGTTTCGCGTATCTGCTTTCATCGGAGATATTTTTTGATGGTCATGGACAACTCCTTTTTCCGATCTTCAGCAATTCGCGAATCTCTGCTGAAAATTCTCAGATAGAAGTAATGGAACATCTCGTGCGTGAGGCGCGACGCGTGAGAGTCCCCGTAGCGATAATCATGGGGGCAGCCCGGGAGACTTCATCCGGAGCACGAGCCGAAGTCGCTGCTATTTTGAAGAATTTTGAAGGTATCGATGTGGGCGCACCTCCGCCACCTCAACCTCCACACGCACTTCGCGGCCACGGCGTTACGCAACCGGCTCCCCACATGCCGATTCCTTACAGCCCGCAGCAGGGTCATCGTCCAAGTTCCGGCATTCAACCGTCTTCGCCCCAGCCTCAACCGAACACTCAATGGCCACCACCTACATCCCCCAGCGGAATCACGAACTATCGACCAAAGAGGAGGACACCCTAGCATTTCTACGAGATGAATCACCTATAAATCGATTAATAGATTAATAGGTGGTACGCGTTGCTTCGGTGAGGTCAAGAATTCTCGTTCCCGGATAGTAGTAGAGGAGGATTTCCTCGGCCGTTTTTCCCTCATTTGCCTGCGCCTGCGCGCCACAGCCGGACATGCCGACGCCGTGTCCCCGCATCGGTTGGCCTTCGCACCACGGATCCGGTTTGCTCGCGAAGATTTCCGCGAAGGGGAAATTACTCCACCCTGCCTCGGCCGGTGATCGCGTGCGGCCGTCATCCGAGGAAAAGTAGGGCGGCTTGATGATGTGAGTATCCTTCGTAAGCACTTGCCCTGCCGTAGTGCGCACTGCCGCGACCCAGCGTGGATTTTTCCTCTCAAATGCGCGGCCGCTGTAGGCCTGAAACGTTGCGGGGTCATCGGAACCGTCGTACGGCTGGCCTGGGAATTTACGGTGCTCTTCATCCATGTAATATGCCGCGTAGGTGCGCGCAGCAATTGCGAACGCTCGCTGTTTTTCATAGGGCTCTGTATCCGGCTCTTCTGCAAGCCCCGCCAAGTATTCCTCGAGTGAGAGCGTGTTGATGATCGCGGGTTTTTCTTGGAGAACAATGCAGCTGATTTCGCCGCGGTACCGCTCCCGCAAGGTTGCGAGATTCGCTGCCGCACACGAAGTGAGGCCGGCATCAACGTTTGTCAGTCGAATGCGAATTTTCGCATTGGTACTCTTCGCGGTTTCGCCGGAGTTCGACGATGACGCGGGATTTGTCAGTGTTCCATATGGAGCAAGCGGGACCGCCCGCCGTGACTTCTGCGGCGCTCCCGTTGAAGTCGCGGGTGGTAGGCGATTTGTTCCGCTCGCATCCCGCAGACGTTCCGCGCGACGGATTTTCCGGAGCACCGATGCCGTACGCCGCGCATACACAGAGGAAGATTCGTTGGGACGTCTTCCCACACCTGAAGTTTCCTTTTTTGGCTTCCCCTCCTGCTCTTTGGGAATGACGGGGAACCGCAGCGCTGCATCCACATTGCCACTTACGATGTTCCTGCGTATCTGCCCCATCGTTTCTGACACGTAGTACCCCGGGCAATCGGTCGAGACCAAATCCCGGTGGCCGACAATCGCTGGAAGATTCTTCCCATGAAATTTCACATTGTTTTGCAGATCAATATCGTATTGCGCGGCCAAGTCATCGAGCAGCCACTGCAGACTTTGTGTCTGTGCGAGCGGAGGTTTTTCCCTATCGAAGTTCCCGAGCATCGCGATGCCGATCGTGCCGACGTTGTTGCAGTATGCGTGCCCGCCGACCACGTAATCGCCGCCGGCGCGTCCTTGGTAGATTTTTCCTTCTTCATCGATGAGGAAGTTGTACCCGATATCGCCCCACCCGCGATTCTGTGCATGATATTGGTAGAGCGCACGCACGCGTTCCACGGGGGGCCGCGGATCGCCCGTTACGTTGAGTGCCGTGTGGTGCACGACCAGGAGTTTCACGTTCTTCGAATACTGCTGCGACCACTTCAATTTCTTCCCACCCGATTCGCGCACAGTCTTCGCAACCGTGAACTCTTGCGGATACTTCTCCTGTACCTCCTCACAATCCTGCATGCGATTCGACGGCGTCGTTTCGGAATCGGTTTCATGCGCGCGTTCCTCCGTCGGCGGTGTCGGCGGCGGATCGTCTGCATACAGGAGCGATTCATCGGCACCCCAGTCGCGGCGGCTCAGGATCCGCGGCGCGGAAACTCTCCTTGTCGCTGCAACGTCGTACGTCGTCGGCTCTTTCGAAACGCGCATGGGATGCAGCGTCACATCTGCGGTATCGCCTCTCAGTCGCAGGGCAATCGTTCCGAGCGGCAAGAGCATCAGGTTTGATTCCCGTAGGAGAGGATCTTGCTCGTTTTCCAGTGTCAGCGTTTGCCATGCGCTCCACATTTCTCCATTCCAAGCGCTTAATTCGACGGTGTCGGCCGTACCGTCAAAGCGAACGCTCACGGCATCCACAGCCTCTGCAAAGGACGTGATCGGAAAAAATTCCGTTCCTTCAACGGGTATGGCACTCCCCAGGAGTACCGCGCACATCGTGATGCAGAGGAGGGATCGCACAGGAAAAGTATACGGATTTCTCCAGCTCTTGCGGGAAAAAATTGATGAGTAATATTGTAGGACAGGACAGAAATGTTTCTGTCCTACAACTGTCCTACAATATTACTCATCAATTTTTTGTCCCCCCATGTGCGTTCTCGGACTCGTCAATT
>CAZUFJ010000060.1:0-3886 GCA_964619805.1 uncultured Candidatus Peribacteria bacterium
AAGGATGCGGAGCTGCACGCGGAAGAAGATAAGAAAAAGCGCGAGGCAATTGATGCCAGAAATTCCGCAGATGCGCTGGTATTCAGCATCGAGAAGCAAATGCGCGAACATGATTCCAAGATTCCGGATGCGACGAAGAAAACCGTGAACGACAAGATCAACGCGCTGAAGGACATCCTGAAGAAAGAAGATGCATCGGTTGAGGAGCTCAAGAAAGGCACGGAAGAACTAGGGGTCGCTGCTCAGGAGGTCGGCAAAGTCGTCTACGAAGCCGCGTCAGCCTCCGCCAAGGCTACGGCCGACAAGCAGAAGGAACAGAGCGCAAAGGAAAGCGGCAAAAAGAAGGACGACAAGGTTGTCGATGCAGAGGTGGTCGACCCTCCCCCCGCAGCCGGGACGTCGCGTCCCGGATAATTACTTCGACAGTATGTACTTCGCAAGTTCGACCAGGCGGTTGCTGTACCCCCACTCATTGTCATACCACGCGTACACCTTGGCGAGCGGGCCTTGGATGATGGTCGAAAGCGCGTCGACGATGCTGGACCGCGGATCACCGCGGTAGTCACTCGAAACGAGCGGACGATCCTCGACGCCGAGGATGCCCTTCATGCGGCCTGATTCTGCAGCGCGGAATGCGGCATTGATTGCGTCGGATGTCGCGGGTTTGCGGAGGATACAGGTGAGATCCGTGATACTCACGGTCGGCGTCGGCACGCGGATGGCATGGCCATTTAATTTTCCTTGGAGTGCGGGGATCACGAGGCCGAGCGCCTTCGCGGCGCCCGTCGTCGTCGGGATGATGTTTTCGGCGGCACTGCGAGCGCGACGCCAATCCTTGTGCGGGAAATCGAGGATGCGTTGGTCGTTCGTGTAGCTGTGCACCGTCGTCATCATGCCGCTCTCGATGCCAAATGAATCATTCAGAACCTTCGCGATGGGTGCGAGTGAATTCGTCGTACACGATGCGTTCGAAATCACGTGCATCGTCTTCGGATCGTACATTTCTTCATTCACACCCAAGCAAAATGTGCCATCCGCTTGATCGCTGCAGGGAGCGGAAATAATGACCTTCGTCGCGCCGGCTTTCAGATGGAGAGCCGCTTCCTCGCGCTTCGTGAATTTTCCGGTGCACTCGAGCACGACATCTACCTTGAGTTCCTTGTACGGGAGCGTCGCGGGATCCTTGCTCGCGGTCGTCCGGATCTTGCCAAACTTTGTCGAGAGCATTCCATCTTTGTAACATGCGCCGTCGCAATCAAATCGGCCGTAGGTGGAATCGAATTCAAACAAGTGTGCCAATGTTTCACCATCCGTCAGATCATTGATCAGCACGACCTCTACATCAGGATGTTTTGTCAGAATGATACGAAGTGCCTGACGTCCGATTCTTCCGAAACCGTTAATGGCAATCTTCATAGCAAGGGGGTGATGGTAGATACTGTAACAGACGAATTGTAAGGAAGGTATTGAAGGTAAGGAACGTAAGGAAAGTTGGCAGAGAGACGCTTTCAATACATTCAATACTTTCCTTACCTTCCTTACATTTTTTCGTATGTTTTCTGCATCAGGAGCGTGTCCTTCTCCAGAAGCGGCGATTCGCACACCACCGTTCCCTCGATTTTCCGCTCATTCAGGACGCTAATGAAGTCCCTCCACTTCGCGTCGCTCTCCTCCAATGGCACATGATGCTTTTCGCCGCTCGTTCCATATGCGATACCTGAAAAGTGCATGTGCACGTATTTCAATGCCTTCTTGCCCAGATATTTTTCGTACAGGTCGAACATCTCGTTCCATTCTTTCTTCGAATTAATTTTGCCGTTCGTGCGCGCATGCATGTGTGCCGGATCAACGCACGGATACAGATCAAATTCCTTCGAGAGTCGCAGTACTTCCTCCAGTGTTCCAAACTGTGACACTTTTCCCATCGTTTCGTATGCCAGATTTACATGGGGGAAGAGCTTTGCTTTCGATTTCAAAATATCCTCCGTCGCTCTGCGGATATTGTCGTAGGCCTTTTCGGGTGGCAACCCCAAATAGAACGCTGGGTGAACGCAGACGCTACGCACACCTGCAAGCTCCGACATTGCGAGTGCATTGATGATGCGTACCTTGCTCGCCGCCAGCTTCGCAGGTTCGGGGGAATTTAGATTGATGTAATACGGTGCATGGACTGTGAGTGTCTGCTTCAGCCTCTCCGCAGTTTCACGTATCTCCGCCATGCGCTTGGGATTTTTTGGGACCGATCGCACCCATTCAATTTCCATAGCGGTGATACCGAGCGTTGCTGCGCGCTGAAGCCCAAGCACTGTGCCACCGGGGGCGGGGGTCGAGTGCGGTGTGCCTGCGACTGCAAAGCGAAGCATAAGATTTGGGAAGCTTTCCTTGCTCATAGCTTGGCGAGTCGCCCTGAGCTAGTCGAATGGGCAACAGCGAAGCGGAGCATTATTTGTAGTATACAGCTGCGGGCGTCCCGCCCGCAGTCAGCGCCCGGGACGGGCGCTGCTGGTATAGTTGTTCCGTGCCACTCGCCAAAGAAATCATCGATGCGACGCTCCGATCACCTCAGGGCGAGGCAGCGTACAAGATCCTCGAGAAACTGACGGACGCAGGGTACGACACGTGGTTTGTCGGTGGTGGCGTGCGCGACATGCTGATGGGGCACACGCCAGACGATATTGATATCGGTACCGAGGCACGACCCGAGGAAGTGGCCAAGGTATTTCCAAAGACGGATATGACGTCCGCACCAATCGGGAGCGTGCGTGTGCCCGCAAATGGCCATATTTTTGAAGTGACGACATTCCGTGAGGATGACGAAGCCTCCGATGGCCGCCATCCGGAATCCGTGACGTTCGGCAAACGTGCAGATGATGCTGCGCGACGCGATATCACGGTCAATGCACTGTATTGGAATCCGATTTCACGCGAACGTTACGATCCGTTTAAAGGGGAAGCCGATCTCAAAGAACGTTTGGTGCGCTTCATTGGTGATCCTGCGACGCGTATTAAACACGACGCACTTCGTATTCTTCGCGTCGTTCGCTTCCGCGCATTCTTAGACGGCCAGTATCATCCGGAAACATACCAGGCGCTCAGAGAGCAGGCAGCGCTTGTGGAAGGGCTCTCTGGCGCACGCAAACTCGAGGAAATTGAAAAGATTCTTGCTCGTCCGAGATCCGACAGAGCATTCGAGGACATGTGGGAGCTTGGAATCTTGCCCTTCATCTTTCCCGAGCTTCACGCATGCAAAGGAATCCCTCAGCCTGCGGATTACCATCACGAGGGTGATGTGTGGGAACACATGATGAAGGTGCTTCGATCGTTTCGAGACGAAGATGGCCCCGATGTTCGCCTGGCTGCGCTATTCCATGATTGCGGTAAGGCACAGACATTCTCACTCAAGGAACGTATCCGCTTCGATCAGCATGCCTCTGTGTCGGCAGATCTTGCATCTGACGCGTTCGATCGATTGCAAATGCCGGGGAAACGCCGTGACAAAATTGTCTGGATTATTCGCCATCACATGATGATGGGGTCGTTTGATGGGATGAACGATGAACGAAAAGCGCACTGGTATTTCCATCCTTGGTTCGGAGAATTACTCCAGGTATTTTGGCTTGATATCGCTGGTACCGACCCCTCGGACGAAAGTTTGTACAAAAAAATTGTTCAGGATTACGAACAGTTCCTCGATGCTCACCCCCGTCCGCCGAAGTCATTTCTCACCGGTGACGAGGTTATGGAGATCCTTGGTATTGTTGCAGGCGAGCGAGTGGGGGAAATATTGGCGCTCCTTCGAAAAGCGGAGCTCGCGAAAGAGATAACATCTAAAAAAGACGCTCGCGAGTTCGTCGAAAAGATGAAGAAAGATTGAGGAAGAAGATAG
>CAZUFJ010000061.1:0-3714 GCA_964619805.1 uncultured Candidatus Peribacteria bacterium
GTGGATGTTCGCTTTCTCGATTTTGTCTGCCTCGAGCATCAGATTTTGGCACTGCGGAATGAACGTCGGCTCGTACTTGGATTCCCCCACGTCGAAGCCGCGTGCGGCGATAAAGGTATTCGCGATGCAGCCGCCGAGCAGGATATCGTCCCCTTTGAGAAGGAACTGTTCGATGATCGGGATCTTCGTTTCCACCTTCACGCCGGAGATGATGAGCACAAGCGGCCGGCGAGGGTCAGAAATTACCTGCGAGAGATACTGCATCTCCTTCTCGAGGTTGAGACCCATGACACTGGGAAGTAATCGCGCGAGCTCGACCATAGACGCATGCTCGCGATGGCAGTTCGTGAATGCATCATTAACGTAGAAGTCGCCAAGCTTCGCGAGATTCTTTGCAAATACCGGATCGTTTTTCTCCTCTCCTGGGTCATAGCGAAGGTTTTCAACGAGGAGCACATCCCCCGGTTTCAAATTCTTCGCGATGCGCTCTGTCTCCGCGCCCGTCGGTTCCGGCGCAAATTGCACAGGTTTTTTTAAAAGTTTTTCGAGGACAGGTACAAGCGGCTGCTGCGTGAATGCGGGATCTTTCTTTCCCTTCGGTCTGCCCTGGTGCGAGAGAATGACGAGTGAAGCGCCTGCGTTCAAGATGTGTTGCATCGTTGGGTACACCGCTTCGATCCGCTCCGTATCTGTGACCATTCCGTTTTCGATTGGCACATCGAAACCTGCGCGCAGGATGACGCGCTTTCCCTTCAAATCCGCCTGCTTCAGAGTGCGGTATGTGGGCACGGGGCAAGTGTAGCAGAGGGGCATTGCCTTCGCTCCAGCTGCGCCCGTCCCGGGCGCAGACTGCTGCTACTTTCGCTCCAGCTGCGCCCGTCCCGGGCGCAGACTGCTGCTACGCAGCAGAAATTCCTTTATACTTTTGTCATGAACCCGTTTCCCTTCGCCGCGATCTCCTTCGCGGTTGCGCTCATGCTCCATTTCATCGCACTCCGCGTCTTTCCACGCCTTCATCTTCTCGATTTTCCCGAGCGCTACGGACGTACGAGAGAGCGACTCCCCTACCCGACGGGCATGATCGCTGTTTGTACGTTTCTTGCATTCTTTCTCGGATTTTTTGCGCTCACGATGCAGACGGTTGGCCTCGCACTTGGGATCGCAGTTCTTGCAATCCTCTGCTTCATTGATGATCGCACTCCCCTCCCCTCCTCACTTCGATTGGGTCTACAAATTATTGTCGCACTGATTATTTTTCTCACAGGAACACGAATATTTACCGTAACGAATCCACTCGAGGTGCTCACGGGAATTCCTTACCTCAAACTTGATACGTGGGTAATCCCCTCTTCGCTCTTCGCAAATCCCCCCGTTCTTTCCGGGGTCTTCACATTAGTTTGGCTAGGACTCACACTGAATGCTCTCAATTGGTTTGATGGAATCCCAGGACAAGTGAGTGCGATTGCAGTGATTGGTTTTCTGACGATTGGGTTTCTCTCGTTGAGTGCACGTGTTGACCAGCCAGAACTTGCGACGATCAGTTTTATCCTCGCAGGCATTGCCGCGGCCGGTTTGCTGTTTGATGTTCCACCCGCGCGCGTGCTGATCGGCGACACGGGTGCGATGTTCTTCGGCCTCATGCTCGGCGTGCTCACGATCTACGCGGGCGGCAAAGTCGCAACCGCGTTTCTCGTCCTCGGTGTTCCACTCATCGACAGTTTTTTCGTCGTTGTCCGGCGCTTGTGGAAGCGCACATCACCGTTTCGCGGGAATGCGGACAACGAGCACCTGCATCATCGTTTACTCGCGAAGGGCTGGAGCGAGCGCCAAGTCATCCTGCTCACAGCAGCACTCGGAGCGCTCTTCGGCGTGACGGCGCTCTTTTTGGGTACGCTGCAAAAATTTATTGCGGCGATAGTTCTGCTTCTGATCATGTTCGGACTCTCGTTGTATTCGCGGAAGTAGACAGAAATGTTTCTGTCCTACGGATATTTTTTCTCTTCGCGCCATCCTCCCCGTAGAAATCTGAATCCTACTCTGGCTTCACATACTTCATCGGAGCACTCGTGATCCCCTGCGGTTGAACGGAAACGACGACGGTCGTTTTTCCGCGCGGGAGCATCTCAACGACTGCCTCGCCATTCTGGAAATCGAGTGTTGAGAGGACTTCGGGGCGGAACTGCGCATCGCCGTACGCGGTGCGCAAGTACAGATCGCTTTGAAGATTGGGTGATGTCACCACTCTGCCGTTGCTATCGAGCAAGCGAATGCGAAGCTTCTCCCATCCGCGGCCGAACGCGCCGTCGTGTAGAAGCTCGATTGTCCCGACACTGCCGTCTGATTGCACAGGGAGTGCGGCAGTGACTGCTTGGTTTCCGGTCACACGCGGCTGTGCGAGAGCAGTCTGGTTTGTCCCATCATCATGCATCACAACGAGCGTCTTTGCTTTCAGTGCGACTGCTCGTGATGCGCGCGTGCGGATCCGCTGTTCGCGGCGCTCTGCGAGCGTCATACGCACGCGTCCCGATGAGAAGGAAGAAGACGTTTGATTCTGCACGACCTGCAGTGCCGGATAGTTCGCCTGCACGTACGTCATTGAGTTCACGGTGCATTGGAGCCCGTATTCACGGTTGAGACCGCTGTTGACCGCTTGATCGAAGGTCATCCCCGCCTTCTTCATGTCGTCGGGAGTGAACGGCCAGAACGGAACCAAGCCGATCTTCGTGCCGTCCAAGCAGGTATCGCGTTGGATCTGAAAGTGAAGGTGCGGCCCCGAAGCGTTTCCCGTCATGCCCGAGAGTCCGATTTCTTCCGCCTTGCGGATGACGGTTCCCTCGGACACGAGCACGGAACTCAAGTGCGCGTAGAGCGAGTAGAGCGTGATCGTTTCTTTCGGATTCTCCGGGCTCGGCACGCGCGGGTGTTTCACCATGATGAATTTGCCAAAACCCGCGGGCTGATCACCGACTTTTACGACGATGCCCTGCATGACGGAACGGACGGGCGTGCCTTCGGGAGCGCGGATGTCGATACCTGCGTGCCCGCCATCTCCTCCTCTTGTTTCATACGTTCCGAAGTAATCGACCGAGTAGACGATGTCGAGGAGCGTGTCGTCCTTTGTCCGTGCATTCGCCGACCGATAGGAAGGGAGAGGAATCAGGAGATCCTGAGGTACCTGGCGAAACGTGTGCGCACGTGCGTCTCCTCCGTACAGCGACCACTTGCGGTAATCCGGCACGCGGTCGATCGGCGCCACTGTCCCCTCGTAGACGATCAAGCTATCATCGAATTCTCCAAGCACCGATTTCCAGAACACGCGCCACCCATGCTGTCCCACCATGTTTCCGGTCACAAAGGCGACGAGCGAAAGGACCGCGACCCAGAACGGCATCTTCTTTCCCAGGTAATGGAATGCGTGCGGTTCAACAACCGATCGAAGCCTTTTTACCCGGAATCCGGTGACGGGTGTGGTGGTGAATTGCATAGTTTGTTTTACATTGATATATTATCATATTTTCATGTTTAGGTCAATGATTGATGCAGTCACAATTTGGCTTAAGGATGCGCAAAAGTCCTTTTCCGCGGGGTGCTCTCTTGCTGCTACCCTCTACACATTTCCAGTGGATATGTTGCTATCTGGGGAGCTCGGCGCAGGGAAAACAACGCTCCTTCAAGGCTTCGCAGAGGGGCTCGGTATTGAGCATCGTCTTTCGA
>CAZUFJ010000062.1:0-3779 GCA_964619805.1 uncultured Candidatus Peribacteria bacterium
ACGTCCCGCGTGATGTCGTGGTCGCATCGTCACCCGATGGCCGAGAGGCGATCGACCTGCCGGTCGAGGACATCGAGGGCGACATGGCGATCTTCGATATCGGTCCCGTAACAGTAAAGCGCTATGTCGAAGCGATCGCAAAAGCGGGGATGATCCTCTGGAACGGGCCGCTCGGTCTCTATGAGAATGAGCGCTTCGCTGCGGGCACGAAGCGGATCGCTTTGTCCGTAGCGGACGCCACGAAGAGGGGAGCGACCACGATCGTCGGGGGAGGAGACACGATCGATTTCCACGTACGGTACGGCATTCCGCTCTCCTCCTATTCATTCGTGAGCACCGGCGGGGGAGCGATGCTCGAATACATCGGCGGGAAACTGCTGCCGGCGCTCCATGTTCTGGAAGCGTAGATGGCAACAGCAAGCCTCACAGTGCTGTTCCCGCGGGAAGAAGAATCCGCGACATTGTTCGCAAAGAGAATGGAGGAGAGCACGGGGGACATCCTCGCGGTCCTGAGTGGTGCGGAGCATCGACTCTTTCCCGGAGAGAACGATCTGAAGGAATTTGTGAAAACGATTGCGGCGCGGAAAGGGAGGGTGCGGCTCGCGACGAGGGACGCCAATGTCGCGGCGCTTGCGCGTGGGCGCGGGATCCGTGTGCTCGACAAAACGCGTTTTTTAAAGCAAGCGCTGAAGGGACACGAGAGCGCGGAGGAGGCGCTGCGCAGATTCTCGCCGCACGTCTGGCGCCAGGAACTGAGGACCCGGCTCCAGGCGATGGGGCTCCTGTCACTCCCCAAGATCCGCATCTGGGTGCTCATCGGCGTCAGTGTCAGTTTGTTTCTCTTCGTGGTGCTCAAATTACTGCCGTCTGCGGAGATCCGCGTGTGGCCGCGCGAGGATGCGGTGAATCAAACCGTGAATATTTTCTTGGTCCAGACGGGTGCGACGGTGGATCTGCCGCAGCGGGTGCGCATCATGCCGCTCGTGCCGATTACCGTGCGTCAGAAACGCTCGATCACCTTCGATCAGATCAGCAAGGAATTCATCGGTACCAGCGCCGAGGTGCCGATGACGATTATCAATACATCGCAGGAGCGGTATTCGCTCAGGATCGGCACGCGCCTCATGAACCAAGCAGGGATGATTATGAAAACGCTCGATCCGATCAACATCGAGGCGGGGGAGGAGAAGCAAATCCGCACGCGCGCAGACAACGTGGATCTCTACGGAGAAATCATCGGCGAGCGGGGGAATGTGCCCGCGGGACTCAAGTGGGAATTTCCGGGGCTCGCGCCCGAGGAGCGCACGGTGATCTATGGCGAGAACCGTGTTCCCGCGAAGGGTGGCCGCACGTCGTACCGCACTGTCCTCCAGCAGTCTGACCTCGATCTCGCGAAGAAACGGTTGGAGCAGGAGCTCCTCGCAACCGCGAAGCAGATGGTGGATGAGGAACGGACTCTTCGAAATAGCGCTCAGAAAAGCCAAAATTTTGAAATCCTCTACTACGAGGAACTCACAAAAATTGCGTACACTGATTTCACGCTGCCGCTACAGTTCCTCGGCGAGCCTGTGAACTCCATTCCAATCGAAGGCTCAATCACGTATACGTCCTATGCGTATGATGCCAAGGCGATCCTCGACATGCTGAGCAAGGAACTGCAGTCGCACGTCGGCTACGGCAGGCGCCTGCTCGAGGACACGCTGACAATGGGGCGGATGATCGTGAACGTCATCGATTACTCCGATGATTTGAGCTGGATCAAGCTGACGGTCGATTTAACCGGCACCGAGCAATTCGTCCTCGATACGCTGTCGCCGGCGGGCGCACGTTTGAATCGCAAGATTCGCGAAGCGGTCGCCGGTAAACGTAAGGAAGATGCCGTGAGGATCGTGAAAAACTTCCCCGAGGTCGAGAAGGTACAGATCGTTCTGTGGCCTCCGCTGACCGGCACATTGCCGAGCATTCTGTCACACATCACGATTGCACCGCAGGGGAAAAAATAACGACAAATAACTGATGTTGCAAAAAATTCGATCACCGAACGGGAGGTCATTCCACGGATATTTTTTCTCTTCGCTCACTGCAGCCCATGAAATTTTTTATGCACTTCCTTGAGCTGAGGATTCGTTACGTGTGTATAAATTTGGGTTGTGGAGAGGTCTTTATGCCCCAGAAGTTCTTGCACCGATCGGAGGTCTGCCCCATTGCGAAGAAGGTTCGTCGCGAACGAATGACGGAGTGTGTGCGGGGAAGGATCGGAAACGATCCCCGCCTTGAGCGCATACTTTTTCACAATTCGGTAGATATTATTCATAGACATCCTAAATTTCTCGCCCGGTGGCAGTTCATTGGCGATGTTCCGAAGATAATTGAGGAACAAAGGCTCCAGATGATCGATACGAGAGTTTAAATAGTCTTTCATCGTTTCAACAGCAGGATCCGACAGGAAGACAACTCGGATCTTGCGTCTTTTTCCCCGCACGCTGATTTCCCGTGTCGCAAAATTGATGTCTTTGCGATCGAGTGATCGCAGCTCCGCAAGACGCATCCCGGTCGAGAAAAAGAGCCAAAGAATCGCCAGATCTCTTTTCCCCTCTATGGAACTTGTATCGGGTGCCGTCAGGAGCCTCTGGAGTTCCTCGGCAAACAAGACCTTCACCTTCCTCTGTTCTTCCTTGAATCGCTTTACGCGATCGGGTGGATAGATATCCAACTCCTCTTCCTGAACTAAATAGCGCAGCAGGGCTCGGAGAACCGTCAGATGGTGATTCTTGCTGCGCACAGTGAGCTCATGACCTCTTCTGGTTCGAAATTCATGAAGGTTCTGCTTATAGATTCTCACAGACTCCTTCGAAAAATCTTGAAGTTTCCGCACAGGGGAGAGCGTACGAAGGAGGTTCAGAGATTCGCGGTAACTCTTGATGGTGAGTGGAGATTTGTTTTCTTCAGACTGTAGGAAGCCGAGGTAGCGACTGATCGCCTGCTCGAGGGGGGGAGGGGGTGTCGGCATCTACGAAAATCAAGATAATGCATTTTATCTTGAATATTCAATTGACTTCCGAGAAGGGATGTTCTGGCTATAGTGGAAAGCGAAGAGAAAAAATATCCGTAGGACAGAAACGTTTCTGTCCTACGGATATTTTTTCTCTTCTTTTTCCCCTGCGGTGCAATCGTGATGTGTGACAGAATGCTCGGCAATGTGCCGGTCAGCGGAGGCCACAGAACGAAGGTGAACGATGTGCAAGGTCATCTGATTGCATTGATGGGTGTACACATGTACACTGTGTCTATGACGTTGGTTCAGCCTACATCTTTGGCTCAGGGAAGCGGCAAGGCAAGCACAGTGATCGATTGGAGCGACCGGGAAACAGTAGCTCTCGATCCCCTGCTGTCCTGGGTCCGCAACTCCCCCGCCGGTCAGCGCATCCACGTGGTTCTCCCGACGCGCGCTCATGCTCACACGCGCCTCATCAAAAACACGCTGCAGACACTCGGCTGCATCGTGACGCTGCGCATGCGCATCATTCCCCGCTCCAAAAAATCCCATGTCTAAAGACACGAAAAACGCCGGCATGGCATTCCTCTTTTCAGTTGCGATTGTTTCAGGGCTATCATTCGCGTCGCTTTTGATTCACTGATTACAAAATAATCTTCACGAACTTCCTTTTTCCCACCTTCAAGATTCCCGCCTCTGCCTTCGCATCAATTTTTGCGATGACCTTTTCATTGAAGGAAACACCACCCTGCTCGACGAGCCTCCTCGCCTCAGCTTTTGAAGA
>CAZUFJ010000063.1:0-5120 GCA_964619805.1 uncultured Candidatus Peribacteria bacterium
TATCTGTCCGTCCAAGGATTGGTGGACATGGTCGAGCAAAAGGCCAAAGAAAAACCTGACGAACAGGACTGACAATTTCCCGGGGGACAATCGCAAAGCAAAAGGGATGGTTCTTGTGCTGCAAGGCAATTTCTGCTACAATGGTGGGTTCGCTCTTTGACAACCTTGCCCTTCGTAACACTCTCTTAAAAAAGAGGCGGGAGCGATGAGGAGCGACGACCGTCACTCCTCTTCCCTCCCTGCCTCCGCGGTCGAACGACCACCGAAGCTAAGCCTCGTTGCTTGCGCGGTGCGCCCGCACCACAGAGGTTCCCTCCGCTTGCGGAGGGATCCGACCACAAACACCAACCTTGTTCTTTCTTGCACGACACAAACACACAAGAGCGGCGCGCTCTCTCGCGTCACGAAGGGTAGGGAGTATGCAATGGGGTCGCATTGCACACTGCTCACTTTTCGTCTCTCACGAGACTGAAGTGCGCCTAAACCCCGTCCCACTCTGCGCTTCACAAAGGAGCCGAGAGCGGGGCGGGGTTTTTCAATGTAAATCTTGCAGGACATGAATTCCTGTCCTACAAGATTTACGTTACGATCGTCCCATGCAAGAGAGCTACGCATCGCCGGGCAAGCTCGTGCTCATCATCGGCCCAAGCGGGGTCGGAAAAAGCGTGATCCTGAAGAAACTCCGAGCACGGCACCCTGAGTTTCTGTTTCCCCGATCGGCAACGACGCGCGAGCGGCGGAAGGGGGAAAACACGGATCTCTATCGCTTCGTGACGAACAGCGAATTTTTAGAACTCGACCGCAAGCGCGAGCTCCTGGAATCGGCAATCGTCCACGGAGGCGCACGCTATGGAACTGTGGTGTCCGAGATCATCCCCCCGATTGAAGAAGGAAAAATCGTCATTCGGGAGGTGGATGTGCAAGGATTCGAACATATTCGCCGTCACCCCTTGTTCACGGGCAATCCCCCTACACACATGCTGCAATCGATCTTCATCCTGCCCGAAAGCAAGGAACAATTGATCGCCCACATCCGCAAGCGCGCACCCATCGCAGGGGAAGAGTTGCAACGGAGGATCGAGAGCATGGAAAAAGAGCTTCAGTATGCGGATCTTTGCGATGTGCAAGTGCGCAACATCGAGGGAAAGCTGGATGCGACCCTGCAGGAGGTCGAGAACAAGATTTTGGGAGGAAAAGATCGTTGATAAATGGCTTAAAGAAGCGACAAACTCTCCTCTTCAAGCACAACATATTTCCATGGACCTCGGAATGCCATTCGGGGGACCCCTCCCCTAGCCTGTCCGAGACCTCTTTCCCCCTGTCTATGAACCGACTTCGCATGAATAACGCACGCTGGGTCCATATCGCGCTTGGGTTTGCTTTCATTCTGAGCCTGTTCGCCTTCGTCATCCCACCGGGAAGGTAGAGCTTGTGTGGAATCAAGGGAGAGGGTGAGTCTCATACTCTGCTTTAATTTTTGAGATTCTCTCGGCGATCTTTTTTCGTAAGTTCACATCACTCTCCGCAAAGATCCGCAGAGCCGAGAGCGCGGCATTTTTGGGATTCAAGACCGTCATCACCGGCACATCCGATGGCATCTGGAGATTTGAGTGGATGTTCACCAGGTAATCGTCGTGATCCTTGAAGGGCGGACAGGAAATGACGGGGTGCACGGAGCTCCCTGCGATCACGCCGCCGAGCCCATTGCTCATGCCAACGACCGCGATAATTACGGTCGGCTCCTTGTTCTCATTGAGCTTCGACACGATCGCAACCACTTTCTCCGGCACCTTGTGTGCCGATGCCACGATAATCTCGGCTTTCACACCGTACTCCTTCAAAACCGCAGCGATCTTTTCCGCGTGCTCGATGTCAGCCTTGGAACCGAGAAGGATGGGAACAATCATAGGATTAGGAGTAGGAGTAGGATTAGGATTAGGGCTAGGAAAACTTGTGTGGCTCAATCCTAACAGAAGAGGCGAACAGAAGGCCAGAATTCATAGGAAGGATTGTTTCAAGCTGCCCTAAATGTTAGGCTCAAGCGCTTTCATTGTTCTTTCGTTTCCCCGTGCGCCCGTAGTTCCGGTCTTCGCTCCGCTTCGCGGAGCTACGCCCCGGCGAGCGGCTGCTTAACTTCACTGCTCCTTTCTTTCACACTTGTGCGCCCGTAGTTCAGCCTGGATAGAACGCCAGATTGCGGATCTGGAAGTCGTAGGTTCAAATCCTGCCGGGCGCACCACAGTTGAATTCGAGCAGAGCGCGAGTCGCAGACGAAGCGCGAAGCCGAAGATACTGTGTCCCGCCGAAGCTCCAAGAGGAGCGAAGGCGGACAAGTTGGCAACTGCCCGCCTACGCCCTTCGGGCTACGGCGAGGCATAGGATCTTGCGACTCATTACGTCGCTTCGCTCCTAACTCGTCTGCAATTCACCTATGGGGCTGTAGCTCATCTGGTAGAGCGCTTCCATGGCATGGAAGAGGCAAGGGGTTCGAGTCCCCTCAGCTCCACCACACTTCGCTCGCTGCGGCGAGCTTCGCGTGGCAAGCCGCGATTTGATCATATCTGCAATAGCGAAGTGTGCCCCGCGTAGCCCGCAGGCGAAGTGGGGCTGCTTGATGTAGGATAGTCTGCTATGCATTACATCTACATTCGCTGCGGCGAGCTTCGCGTGGCAAGCCGCGATTTGATCATATCTGCAATAGCGAAGTGTGCCCCGCGTAGCCCGCCGGAGCGAGCGGAGGTGGACTTTTCAGTCAGGACCTCCTGGCTACGGTTGGCAGGCCAACAAAAGCGGAGGATGGCTCATGACAGAGGAGGTTGGTGGGATACAAGCTTGTCCTGAGCGCAGGTAAGCAACCTGCGCTGGGTTTGCTATGATCGCCCCATGACCCTCACGCTCCCAGTCCTCGTGGAGAAATTAAAGGCGTGGAAAGGATGTGAGCTTAGTAAAACCTCAAACCCTGTTCTCGGTGAAGGGAATCCCCATGCGAAGGTGATGTTCATCGGCGAGGCGCCCGGTGAACAGGAAGACAAACAGGGACGACCGTTCGTCGGGCCCGCAGGAAAATTCTTGGATGAGTTGCTTGGGACGATCGGCCTTAAGCGCGAAGACGTCTACATTTCCAATGTCGTGAAGTATCGGCCGCCCGGCAATCGCGATCCGACGCCGGAGGAAAAGGAACAATGCATGCCATGGCTCAAGATGGAGATTGCACTTGTGAAACCAGAGGTGATCGTGCCGCTTGGCCGCCATTCACTCGGGCATTTTTTTGCGAAGCTTTCGATCACGAACGCGCATGGCAAGCCGCAACGGATCGCGTATCCAACGGAGGATGGTAAAGGTGGCGCTCTTACGATCTTCCCCATTTATCACCCCGCAGCAGCGCTCCATAATGGCGGACTGCGCCAAGCGCTCTACGATGATTTTGCAGCACTTGGAGAATTCTTGAAAACCTTGTAATCGCGCCCATGGAAGGGCGCTCTCGTTTAGTTCATTAATAAAATTCCTGAGAGCAGCCTTCCACGGCTGCGATTAGTTTTTTATTATTTCAAATGTCCAAATCTCACATAATCCAATATTCTAAGCTCCAATGAACAGCCTTTTATTTGGCATCATCCTGTCGGCACTGCTCTCCACGACATCACTCTTCGTCGTCCTGCTTCGCGTGAGCCCCCTGAGCGCACCGATGCAGGCGCTGCCGACATTCTTTGCGAGCACCTTTCTGACTGTGAGTTCCATCGCTGCGCTCGCATTTTTTGGAATCTGGAAGATCGTCCCCATGCACCACTGGGATGCGGGGCGCATCCTCAGCATTTCCCTCCGTCAAGGAATCTTCTTAGGGCTCGGCACCGTGATCCTCATCCTGTTCCATTTACTTGGGTTACTCACCTGGTGGATTGCGATCCTGATCTATGCATTCTTCGTCCTCATTGAATTGGCGATGAAACATTGAGGTCGAGCCTGTATGATTGCCGCGAATGTCAGAGACACTCCCTTGGAAGGCCTACGAAGACCGTATCAAAGTGGCGAAGAGCCATGCGGAGCTCGATGCCATTGATCAGGAGCTGTTTGGTCGTAAGCACGGTGCGATGACATTGGCGCTCCAGGAACTGAAAGGTGCATCCCCCGATGTACTTCGTGAAAAAGGTCGTGCACTCAATGAATCGAAACGTGCGCTCACGGAAGCATTGGTCTCGCAGCGAATGAAGTTAGAAGGTGCACAGAGCGGCACGCTCGCGAAGGATGATCCGCTGGATGTCACATTGGAACTGCCGGAGCGCGAGCGCGGACACCTGCATTTGATCCCCGAGTTCATCCGCGAGGTAGAGGAAGTATTCGGCCGCATGGGATTCGATACCGCGTCGGGGCCCGAGATCGAAACCGAGGATCTCAACTTCAATTTGCTCAATATCCCGGAAACGCACCCCGCGCGCGATTCCCAAGACACATTTCACGTTCACATGGATAAAGCTCCGTCGAAGCCAGGTGAGCGCCTGGTCCTGCGCACGCACACGTCACCAGTGCAGATCCGCTACATGCAGAGCCACAAGCCGCCGTTTCGCGCGATCTTCCCAGGCAAGGTGTACCGCAAAGACGAAGATGCGACGCACTCCCCGATGTTCCATCAGTTTGAAGGACTGATGATTGGAAAAGATATTTCGCTCGCAAATATGAAGGCCGTCATGATCACGGCGATCCGCGAACTGATTTCCAAGACTGCGGAGTTCCGTTTCCGCACCGGGTTCTTCCCGTTCGTCGAACCAGGGTTGGAGGTCGACATGCGCTGGCAAGGAGAATTAGAAAGCCGCGAAGGTAAGCCTGTCTCGGCGGAGCTTCGACGCGGAGCCGGATGGCTCGAAATCGTCGGCTGCGGCATGGTGCACCCAAACGTGCTCAAAAACTGCGGTATCGATCCGACAAAATGGCAGGGGTTTGCATTCGGTTTCGGTGTCGAACGCATGCTCATGATCAAGCACCGCATTCCGGACCTTCGCTCTTTTTATCAGGGAGATCTGAGATTTTTGAAGCAGTTCTAAGAGCTCAAGAAAACTTGAAGATCCTAAAGAAGACGCTGATGTTCTTCTCGCTCTTCTTGGCAGGAGCGCGTTCTGCACGCTTGT
>CAZUFJ010000064.1:0-10752 GCA_964619805.1 uncultured Candidatus Peribacteria bacterium
GAAGCAGTATTCTTTCACAACACGGGCGATTAGCTCAGTTGGTTAGAGCGCGACACTGATAATGTCGAGGTCGGCTGTTCAAGTCAGCCATCGCCCACCACAGTTGAATTCGGGCTAATGCACAAACTTGACAATAAATAAAAGAGTCCTATAGTTTGTTTATGGGCATGGATCTAAATCACGAACTATCGTTGATTGAAACAGAATGGGAGGAACAACTTTGTTTTCTTGAAAATGGTGTCGATTTTTTTCCACAAGTGTCGCCTGACGAGAGAGAGGAAATTGAGGCACAGCTAATTCAGCGACTTGGAATGTGGAAGGATATCGAGATTATGGAGGCAATTCATCGAAGAATTCGCGCTTGCACGGAGTATATAGGGTCTATCGAGGGCACCGGAGAAGCTCTTCGAATCGCAAAGCAAAGACAAGGAGTTCTCAGAATTATTGAGATGTGTCTGCAAGAAATATCAGGCCTCATGCATGGGAAACACATGTAAGATTTGTTGAGCCCGAAGTAACAGTCCTACTTGGACACAGAGTATTTCTTGATAGATTGGATGCGTCATTCTTCGGAAAACGCCACATCATGAAATTGGAAGCCAGCTGATAACCTACTATGGGAGCCGTTCACGTAGAAAGTAACGAAGGAATCTGAATATCCCTGATTATTTGGTAGATTGTGTGCAATTCAGTAAACAACCACTCTGTCCCACCAATCTCCACAAGAGGTTGTCCACGCTGCTAGCGTTCGATTTTTGGTGTCTGGAGTTTAGAAGAGTTTCATAAAAACAATGGGGGAAAATTAGAGAGAAGACAGGTCAAATGAGTACAAACTGACGGAATTTTGATCCGCTCCGTACCGCTTTTTCGCGGCATTCAAAACATCGGAGAAATCCCTTGATTGTTGACCATATTGGTCATAGAGCGCTTTCACACGATCGGAAGCCGTAATGCTGATTACCTGTTTAAATTCTGCTGCAACCACTTGTGCCAGTAGGCTTGTCAAAAGAATGTGTCCGTACCCCGAGCCTTGGTGATTTTCGCCTACAGCAAAACCGCCGATGACTGCGGTCTTCGGATCATCTTGTAAGGCATTGTAATAGGCAGTCCCGACAAGTATTTCCCTGTGCCTGAGAGCTACAGTCGTCGGCAGAAGTCTTTCAATCTCCGAGGCGCTGAGAGGTTTTAAGAAAGAGACGCCCAAAGGAGTCGTTGCACTTGAGCATTCATTTCTAAGTTCCAAAATATCAGGGAGATGCTTGGTTTGTGCAGGATGATCAAGCATCAGAAACGGCTCTTTTTCAATCAGCGTTCCACTGCCGGTTCTGGTGAAGAGTTCTTCCAGCAGTGCTTCTGTGGTTGCTTGCACGACATGAACCTGCGGGACTCCATATGTCAGCGCTTCGAGTATTGCCTTTAATTTGGGCAACATTCCTTCGTCAATCACAAATTTGCCTTCTGCATTTTGCAGCCGGATCAAATGAAAGAGCTGATGAAAATCCAAAAAGTCTATTTTTCTCAATTTGCCATCTTTCCCTGGCTTCATGATTCCTGCTGCATTTGTATACATGATCAACTTCTTTGCTTTCATCTCTGCAGCAACCCTCGCAGCAACATCGTCAGCATTCACGTTCAAGGTATTTCCTGATGAATCCGTGCCTCCAAAGGGCAGGATGGCGAGCTTTCCTTGATCAAGAACGTGCTGGATCGCCTGATGATTTATGCCGACAATTCCGCCTGTTTCTTTATGCCCATCAAGCAGTCTTGTTGCAAGTGTAACCGAGTGCGGCAACACCTCGAATGGAATACCCATTTTCTGACAATCGTGAGTGAAGACTTCGCCTATTGTCTGAATGGCCCGTTCAATATGCGGTATGTCTTTCTTCGGTGTAATCCGAAGATGAGTGACGGGATGTGCAAGTTTTTTGCCAAGAGCCTTATCCAGACTCTCGCCCGCACCACTGATGAGGAGAGACCGTACGTTATGTCGCATGAGTTCGCCAATTCCACGTAGGACTTCTTTTCTGATGTTCGCATCCTCAAGTCCTGATCCTGAAACTTTATGAGCAACGACTTGCTCCGCAAGCTCACGCTCGAAGTATTGTGCGATAGGTGATGAAAGTGAAATAGTCATGATGGGTAGAGAATGGAAATAAGTCTTGCAACACTGAAAAATTCTCCGTTTAGCCTCCACGGAGAGATTGCTTTGGGCTTTTATGTACACATCAGCCCGCTCTCTCCGTGGAGGAGATACGGGATCGACGCGCTGTAGTGGTGAGAATAGGAATCATGAGTACATAAGAAAAATCCCTGAGGGCCTATGCTTCAGAGGAGACGTTACGGATAGATACGACTTAGGCCGTCACCTCTGAAAAGGTGCGGCGGCGGCGAACGATAAGTTGATGAGATGAAACCACGAACCGAATTTTACTCATATTTTGCAGTATGTCAAATTTTTTTATGCGTAAAACAGCTACCACGTTCTCCAGCGAGCGGAGGTGGATTTTTCGCACAGGACCTCCTGACTACTTGCCCACCGTAGCCCAGAGGCGAAGACGGAAGGTTGGCAAGCCACCGGACGCGAAGTCTGGCTCATGACCCTTTCACCCACTCCAAGAACTCCGTGAGTGCCATCCCGAAGGGCAGGCGCTCGTTGTCAACCGTGACGTGAGAGACAGAAAGATTCGAGAACGTGAGTGTAAAGGAGACCGAGCGATCGCCGGAGGCAGAACTGAAGAGAATGCCGCTTACGGAAACCGTATCGCCTGTGATTGCTTCTATCGTTGTTTCGACTGTGAAGAGCGCTCCGGCATTCTTGAGAATGCCATAGACTTGCGATTCCAGAGCCGCGGCATTCGCGGGAGGCTCCGACGCCGCGGCAGGGACAGCCTCTTCCTGATTCGATACCTCGGGCAGAGGAACTTCTTCCGCGGAATCTTCTGGACGCAAACTCACGCGCGAGGAAATCGCAAGATCCTTCAGTTCCGAAATCAGATCCGCAGAAAGGAATTCCTCACGACCCTTCGCAAGTGCAAACACCGCATCACGATAACGACCCGAGCGCTCAGGATAGCCGAGCGCAGATGAACGCGAAGAAACATCCAGCAGAACACTCGTGAGCTCTGTAAGGAGCGGTTTCGGATCTTTCAGTGATGCAAGATGCGCCTCCGCATCGGAAAGCCATTTCGAGACCGCGAGCTCCGAGATACGTTCGTATGCGATATCGGACTTCGGCAGGGTGAGAAGTCGGAGGAGCTGAGATTCCTCGGAAGAAGCCAGATCCCCCATCGTCCATGCAACATCACGGTACAGTGGATGAATGGCAGAAAGCGTGCGGACATCTTCATCTGTGATACGCGACATGAGCTCCATTGCGATGCCGGCGTCCGAAGAATTTCTCGCAAGGAGGATCGGGAAAACGCTCTGAGCGAGAGGCGACGATGCAAAGAGCACATCTTCCGCTTTCAGCAGGTCACGCGCTTCCTCGATTCTCCCCTGCTCCAGCAGGTATCGCAGGTGGCCGAAGACGCGCTGCTCCCACAGTTTTTCAGCGCGTTCGTTTGCCTCCGAGAACCGCAAAATCGATGTGATATCGCTCTGCGTCGGCATTGAAGATTCCGCTGCTGGAAGCAGAGAATTTTCTATCCGCAGCGCTGCCATTTGTTCCTGGATAAATTCTAAAGGCAGTGTCTCGACGTGTCGAGCCGAAGCCCACACATCAAATCCGTCTTCGAGGGTCGGGAGCTCCGTCGGATTTCCACGCCATTGCATACCGGCAGGGACGAGGAGCAATCCCCCTTCGGTTCGTAGAATTACCGGAGCTGTAATCGCGGCGATCGTAAGGACGTCGGAATACTGCGATATGTGGAATCCGCCACCGAGCCCCGTAATGGAACCTGCAGGGACATCTAATTTCATAATGCCTTCCGAACCAACAAGCGCTGTTCCTTCGTTCAAGATCTGATGATGTTCAGGAGCACTGGAAACAAGTGCGCCCGTCATCCGCGCACCGCTGGAAAGCAAAAACGACGTAAGCAGAGCGACCGTAAGAAGCGGCGCTGCAATGAAGTGGCGATGTGAAGTGTTGATATGCATTTTTCCTCTAAGGATAGCAGGAAAATCACTTTTTCGCAATTGAAGGAGGTTGCAAAACGGGATGCATTCTGCGACGGTTGCTGCATGCGAATCATGGGGATTGACCCGGGCCTTGCAACGATTGGAATTGGTGTTCTAGATGCAGAGTCGCCATCGGTCTTTGAGGCACTGGACTGGTGCACGATTGAAACGAAGGCCGGCGTGCCGGGACCGGAGCGACTCGCGGAGATTGCGAAGGATCTGACGGAGCTTCTTCAGCAGTGGCAACCCGAGCTCGCGGTCGTCGAGAAAATATTTTTTGGGAAAAACATTCGCACCGCGATCAATGTCGCCGAGGCACGCGGCGTGATCCTCGCAACGCTCGGCCAAAAGAAGATTCGCGTGCTCGAGCCGACGCCGCTTCAGCTCAAATCCGGGGTTACGGGTGATGGTCGCGCAGATAAGACGCAGGTGCAGACGATGCTGATGACGCTCCTCCGGCTCGAGAAACCCCCCACCCCCGACGATGCGGCGGATGCCCTTGCCCTTGCGGTGCTCGGCGCACTCCTCATGGAGAGGCCGACGATGATCGCGTGAGCGCCGCTGCCCGTTCGATATCCCATACGTTCGCATGACTGATATCGTTTGGCATGTGCGTCGCCGTGATGATCACTTGGTGTTCGGTGAAAGACGTTAAGACCCCCTGCTGGTGGCGGTCATCCAATTCGGAGAACACGTCATCGAGGAGGATCACCGGCTTCTCTCCTCTCCGTAATCCCAAATACGACACCTGGAGGAACAGGAGCGCAAGCACAGCCGTGCGCTGCTGCCCGCGCGATGCGAATGTCCGAAGCGCGCGCGAGTCGAGGACGATGTGCCAGTCATCGCGGTGCGGCCCCACGGTCGTCGCACGAAGCAGGATATCGCGCTCGCGATAGTGGATCAGGAGCTCCTGCAATTCCTTCGCAATCGCACCTCGGTCGCGCTCTTGGCTGCTTCGCTCATACTGGAATTCCGCGCTCTTTGTGCGTTCCCCAAGGGATTCCATTTCTTCCCTGAGCGTCAGCCCGAATGTCTCCATCAGCTCCAGGCGAAAAACTGTGAGAACGCTGCCGTGCTCGGCGAGCGCGGCATCCCACACGGCCAGCTCCCCCGCCCGCGCAGTCCCCTCCGCAATGTTCTTGAGGAGCGACCCGCGCTGCTTCAGCACCTTTTGGTACGATGCGAGCGCACGGTAATACTCCGGGCTTACTTGCGTGAGCACACAATCGAGAAACCTCCGACGAAGCGCCGGCGCACCGGTAAAGAGCTGAAGATCCTGAGGGAGGAAAAGTACGGTGGGCAGTGCGCCGACAAATGTGGCAACGGGAACGCGCACGTCATTGATGAAGCACGCTTTCTGTTTCTTGGGTTCCCACTGGGCGACGATTTCGAGTGATTGCGGATCGCACATGTCACTCAGGAGCTCCGCACGCACGCGGTAGAACTGAGTCCCCCACGCTCGCAGATCTTCCTCCTCATTGCCGAGGCACGATGCCGCACGCGAGAGCACCACAATCGCTTCGAGCACGTTTGTTTTGCCACTGCCATTCGGACCAATCAGCAGATGAAGATCGTGACCTGAAAAATCAAACACGCGATCAGCGTGGGATCGAAACTGTGTGAGAGCAAAGGTCGCGATGCGCACGAGATTTAGAATAGCATTTTGTTTTCTGTTGCGCTCTTCGACTCACTTCGACTCACTTCGCTTCGCTCGTTCGCTCAGAGTCATTCGGCTCTTTGGGAAGCTCTCTTCGCCGTTTACCATGAGCGAGCTCTTCCCCAGAGGGAGGAGCGAGTCGAATGGCGAGTTCTTGGACCTCTTTGAGGAGCCGCTGAACGAAGCTCAAATACTTTCGACGCCGGACATAGCGCGACAGTTCCTCTGGGTACACCCACGCGTGGTTATCGATCTCCTTGTTATCCACGTGGATCTGCGGATCGCCTTGGAGGAGTGCAACAACGCACGAGATGCGCTGGCCGCAGACATGATCGGGACGAAAGCGGCGATACGACGCCGGAAAATCGTATTCGTACACCTCGTTACATCGGCCGAGGATGTTCACGTCGCCGATGCCCGCTTCCTCTTGGAGCTCCCGCAGGGCTGCCTGCTCGATTGTTTCCCCGAATTCCACTCCACCTTGGGGCAGCTGCCATGCATCACGCTTGCGTGGTTTATGGAGCAGAAGAATTTGATAGATCTTGCCGCAAGCGTCGGGACTGCAGACACTGCTTTCCCTGAGGAGGAGCATCGACGCGGCTTGTCGGTAGTGATCTTCGGGCACGGCAATACTATACCGAGGAATGAGGAGTTAGGAGTTAGGAAATAGAATCTCGCTACAGACACTTATAAAAGCAGCCCCTGCTAACTCCTAACTCCTATTTCCTAACTCCTAACTGGAGTGCTTTTCCTCCTTCATCTTCGTCTCCGTCTTTGCCCTGCAATGCGAACAGAATTTCGTAACGTTGAACTCCTTCCACGATTTGCCGCGGCTGTTCTGGCGATGGAGCCTGATGGTTCCGACGCGCTGCTTGCAAGCCTTGCAGCTCATCGCGAAGACGGTGCGCTTCCCTCGCGGCATAGTTGGCATACTTTAATGACTAGGCGCCAATTGTGCAAGGCCTAAGAGCAATCAAAAAGCTATGAGTTTTGAGCTGTGAGAAATTAGTGCAGTAAACTCAAAGCTCATGACTCAAGGCTCAAAGCTCACTTACGCACCACCACTCATGTATCCCCCCTTCGACCCGACGGTCGATAAGTAATTGAACACGCCGTTTGCGGCAACCGCTCCCTCCCCCGCCGCCGTCGTAAACTGCGCGAAGTAGTTGCTTTCATTCGTATTGTCGCCGGCGCCAAAGACACCGGGAACAGAGGATTCCTGATTCGGCTTCACACGGAGGAAGCCCTTCTCATCGACCGCGCACTTAAGCTGATGCGAGAGCTCGACCGCAGGATCGGATCCGACCTCGATGAATACGCCGTCGACTGGAAGCATGTCAGATCCATTGAGGGGACTCTTGAGTGTAATGCCGCGCACTTTCTGATCACCAAAAATCTCCTCCAAGCTATTTTCCAGGACGAAGACAACGTTTGGCCGCGCCTTCACGCGATCCACCCAGTACGGCTCCGCACGGAACTCTTTGCGACGATGAATCAGGTACACGGTCTTCGCGACCTGTGCCGCGATCGCAGCCCCCTCCACCGCGCTGTCACCGCCGCCAATGACCGCGACATCTTTATTGCGATAGAAGAACGCATCGCACGTCGCGCAGTACGTGACGCCCTTGCCGGAAAATTCCTCCTCGCCTTTGACTCCTAGATGCCGCTTCTTGGAACCCGTTGCGAGGATCACGGTGCGACCTTCAATTTTTTCACCACTTTGGAGTGTCATCACAAAATGATCCCCTACTTTCTCGAGCTTCTCGACCCGCGCCACCTTGTGTGTCACTTCCTCGAACGACACTGCATGTTTTTTGAAATTCTCCATCAGGTCCGGCCCTTTGATATCGATGATGCCCGGCCAGTTGCCGACCTCTGCCGCAGTCAGCCCCATGCCGCCATCTTCGGCGCCCACAATGAAGGTCTTTAGCTTATAGCGCGCTGTATAGATCGCCGCCGTGTAGCCCGCGCAGCCAAGGCCGATGATGAGGACATCGTACATGGTGCAAGGGTAATGGAATGCTAGAGATGAGGCAAAACACGTTTCTCGTTTCTTGTTACTAGTTTCTTGTTATTCGTTGCTCGAAAGCAGCAGAATAAGAAACACGAAACGAAAAACGAGCAACGTCATCCCGTCCTGCCCCTCGTTCTCATCGCCTCGAGGATTCTGCGAACCCCCACATTGAACGAAGCCTCCCGAAACGAAATCTTCTGCCTCCTCGCCTCACGTCGTACATCCGTAAACGCCGCGAGCATGATGCGCTTTAGTTCAGCATCTACCTGACCCGCCGTCCACTGCTCGCCGGATTTCCCCTGTGACCATTCGAAGTAGCTGACGGTCACACCGCCGGCATTCGCAAGCACATCGGGAATCACGGTGATTCCCCGCTTCTCCAAAATCGCATCTGCCTCCGGTGTGACGGGGCCGTTCGCAACCTCCATGATGAACCGTGCGTGGATCTTCTTCGCATTCTTTGTCGTAATCACGCGATCAAGGGCGGCGGGAATGAGGATGTCGCACGGGAGCTCCAGAAGCTCCTCGTTGCTCACGCGCCTCACGTTGTCTAACTTCATCCGCTCGATATCGCACACCGACCCTTCGCAATATTCCCCCGTCACCGAGCCTGTCGACTTCTTATACTTCTCTAATCGGACAGGATCGAGCCCTTCCTTTGCATAGATACCGCCATGCGAGTCGGAAACAGCGACGATCGTGTAGCCCGCACTGTGGAGCTGCTGCGAAATGTTGGAGCCCGCATTGCCAAACCCCTGGACCACGACCCGGAGCCCCGCGGGATCCAGCGCCGCGCGCTCGATCGCCTCCCGCAGAATGAAGAACGCGCCGCGCGCGGTCGCGGTATCGCGACCATGCGACCCGCCGTAGGCGAGCGGCTTGCCCGTGATCATCGCTGGCGCAAATGTCTTCGTCTGCTTCTCATACTCGTCACGCATCCAGGCCATGATATCCGAGTTCGTGTTCACATCCGGTGCGGCGCAATCGATATCGGGGCCAAGATACGGTAAAAAAGCACGTACGTACGCGCGCGATACCGCCTCGATCTCCGCCTTCGAATATTTTTTCGGATCAAACTGCACGCCCCCCTTGGCGCCGCCGAATGGAATATTCACCACCGCTGTTTTTACGGCCATGAGCGCCGCAAGCGCCTTCACTTCGTCTTCATTCGCTTCACTGTGGAAGCGGATGCCGCCTTTGTAGGGTCCGCGCGCATTGTTGTACTGCACGCGAAAGGCCTTGAGTGTAACTTTTTTGCCCTTATCCGTGATAATCGTGATCTCCTCCTTGTGAATATGCTGCGGCGTACCCAAAAGCTTCTTTTCTGTAGACGTCGCTTTCAGGCGCTTAAGCGCGGCTTCCAGATTACTTCGAAAGCAGGAATAAGAGGAGGCCATAAGAAAATAAAATTGCTGGATTCTAGCATTCCATTGCAATACCGCACTTTTCACACACGGCATCGAGTACCTGGTTCTGCGCCGCCATCGAATCGCGAGCGGCATCCTCCGAAGCGTCTGCCTTCAAGGCACGCCACACATTCAGATGCCCCTCTTCCTTCAGGTGCTCATCGAAATAAATCTGCGCATCCTCGCTCGTCAGACCGTAGAAATCGCAGAGACCCTGCTTCTTCGTCGTCGCAATCGCAGGCAATTCAAGCTCCAGCGCATAGACCGCAGTCACACCGGAGGAGAAATCTTTCTCTGCGAGGCTAGCCAGCGAGCGGACGGCCGCACGCGCCTTTTCGGATGGTGTGTAAGCAACAAGCTCCGCTTCCGAAATGCCGAGGCTCTTTGCAAATCGCTTCCAGAGCTGCACGTGCTCCTGCTCCTCTGTGACGTTCTTTGAAATCATCTTGCGTGCCTCTGCGTCCGCTGCTCGTGCTGCGACGCTCGCAACAATTCCCGGGATTCGTGATACCAAGTGAAAATATTCCTTGGCGTAGATGCGTAGATCATCGCGTGTCAGCTCACCCTTGCTCCATTTCTGATAGAACGGATGCTTGAGCAGGCTCCTCGATGCAATGATCGGATCAAGGGAAGAGAGCGTCATGGAGATAGGGAGAAAGTGCCTAGAGGGTAGGTGCCCCGGGGAGCCACTGCAAGCGTGTGAACAAAATTGTGTATACTTTCACTGTGCCGAAGTGGCGGAATTGGTAGACGCGCACGACTCAAAATCGTGTACCGCGAGGTGTGAGGGTTCGATTCCCTCCTTCGGCACCATACATGACCGCAGCCATGGAAGGCTGCTCTGGTTTATTAATACCCTAGGAAACAAGAGCGCCCTTCCACGGGCGCGATGTGAGCCCTGACTCAGAAGTAAAAAAGAGCTATGCTCCTGCTTCCCCATGAAGCCCTATTCCGTCTTCTCCTTCGACTCCTACGAGATCCGTGGGAATGAAGTCGTGCTTCGCTACAGCCTGGATGACGAAGTGGAATTTGAGGAACAATTGATATTGCCCGAGGATACTATGACGGGCGTCAGCGCCGATTTGAACCGCATCCTGTTTGCGCTGCACCTGATTGGTGGCATCAGTTACCTAAAAACGTGCCTACCGAAGAAGATCGAAATTCGAAGTGGAACCCTCACAAAAAAAGAAGCAGCATTCTGGAACGAGGTCTACGAAAAAGGCCTCGGAGAATTTTTCTATCGCAACAAGATCGATTTCCGCGGTCTCATAAATTTCCCGTTCGAAGATTCTCCTGCAGAAAATTTTGTGCCGGGCGAACCACCACCAAAAGAGAAACGTGTGCTCGTGCCCATTGGCGGCGGCAAAGATTCGCTCGTCACGATTGAGCTCCTCAAAAAAGCAGGCTACGACATCACACTGCTTCGCATGGGGCGCCACCCGATCATCGAACAGATGGTCGAAAAACTCGCCCTCCCCTGCATTGTCATCGAACGACGCCTGTCGCCGCGACTCTTTGCACTCAATGCCGTTGGCGCACTGAATGGTCATATCCCGATC
>CAZUFJ010000065.1:0-5046 GCA_964619805.1 uncultured Candidatus Peribacteria bacterium
CGTTATTGAGGAATTTCAGTGTTTCGTTTGTTGAATCGGAGCCGAAGGTGAGGATCGTGTCTGCGGCACCCTGGTCGGAGTTGATCGTGAAATCTCCTTTGATCGAACCAGCGCCCCCGATGATGAGAGCGCCGGAGGCGATCACAGCTCCACCCGCGCGGATCTGGCCCGAGGCTGTAAGGCCGAAGCCGTTGATGATGAGTGCGCCGGTCATCGTGTCACCGGACACATTGACGAAGCGAATATCCGCGCCCGCCTGCGTCAGGTCACCGCCGCCTGCGCTCCATGCGAGCGTGCCATTGGAAACCGTGAGTGACTGGCCGTTCGTTCCTTTCGGAAGAATGCTTAATCCCCCGCCGGCATTCCCGACTAGCAAGGCACCCGTCGAGTAATGATTCTCGCCCGTTCCACCCTGGTCTTCCGCCAGTGTTCCCGTTGTTGCATTATTGATATCGATCTGGCCGCCGCCGACATCCGTCTGGTGATCGTGGGTTTCGATCTTGCCATCGGCATTTACTGGTTGTGATGATCCGCCGCCGCCTCCGCCGCCTCCGCCACCACCCCCCGAAGGACGATGTCCGCCCGTTTGCGCGGGCGCGCTTCCGCGAAATACCGTCTCCGGCAGATTCTTCCAGATGGCAAGACCGCGTTCGATCGTGAGCACTTGACCATCGGCACCGGGGCCGAGCGCCTGCAAGAATCGCTGGAAGGTCGTGTTGCCCGTCGTCTTCGGCATAGAGATGATGTTCGGAGCTGACACAGATACGACAGGAGCCTCCTTCGCACGTTTTTTCCGACGCTCGGCCGCGCGTTCGCGGATCAACGCACCCGGGTCGAGCAAGCGGCGGCGTAAAATCGTGCCGGTTGGAGCCGCGACGACTTCCTCAGAATCGAGGTAGAGCGGTTCAACTGCGGCTCCCTCATCGGATGGCAAAACACTTGCGATCACGGTACTCATTGCTGGGCGGATACTCGGTCTCGGTTCGCGAAGTCCGCGGCCCGCCACGTCGCCTTCACTGAGTTGCAAGTCGCTCAATGCGAGCTCGTTTGCGGGCTGCATGCGTTCGCCAGACAAAAATATGAGCGATGCTTGCTCATGCAGTGCGGATTTTGCCTGTGTCACTGTGACGAGGAGGAGCAGCGCCGCCGTCACCGCCCAACGCGACTTCAGTGCCGGGGGAAGTGAGCGAAGGATCCGGCGTGCCCGCTCGGTTTTTTGCAAGATCCCGCGCGCCGCTGCATTCACACTTCCACGGTGCAAACGAATGCTGCGTTCAATCTGCGCGCGCGAGTAACCCGTGGCGAGCTGCAGGTACTGACGCACGAGGCCCTTCTCCTCTCGGGAGAGCATCTCGTACCCAACCTGCCCCAATGTATCTTGCACAAGCGCGCGACGTTCCTCCACGGACGAAAATTGCCGCGGGCGTTCATCCTCAGGGAGCGCCAGGAATGCCTTCACCTTTTCGAGGCCACTCGAGGCGGTTAGATCACGGTCCTGTGGGGTTCGGAGCCTGAGGCTCATGTGTGTTTGTGAAGCGAAGTTTTCTTATCAGTATAGCAGAAAAAGTGTCTTTGGTGAAGACCGTTACACCTGACATTTTTGAGAGGGGTTTCGGGGAAATAAGTGAACGTTCATACACCTACAGAATTTCTCTCATTCAAGCGACCTGTTATGATGAGGACATGATCGATCCGAGCGTGCTCCGGCCGTTCCTCAAGACCACGCTCGCGGAGACGAATTTCCGGGGGCTCGGGGAGAAATACACGGGGAAGGTACGTGATGTGTATATGCCGGATGCAAAGCGCCGGATTCTCGTTGCAACCGACCGGCAGTCGGCATTCGACAAGCTGTGGACGACGATCCCGCTCAAGGGCCAGGTGCTGACGCAGATCAGCGCGTGGTGGTTCGATCAGATCCGGGGCATGATGCCGACACATGTGATCGAGACGCCCGATCCGAATGTGATGGTCGTGAAGAATCTCCAGATGCTTCGCATCGAGATCGTGGTGCGCGGCTACCTGACCGGATCCACCGGCACCTCCGCGTGGGTGAACTACGCAAAGGGCATCCGCGATTTCTGCGGGAATATCCTGCCCGAGGGCATGAAGAAGAACCAGAAATTCGCGGCCCCCATCATCACGCCGACGACGAAGGCCGAGGAGGATGAATTGATTGACCCCGCCGGCATCATCGCGCGCGGATTTGCGACGGCGACGCAGTGGGAGGAAATCTGCGAGAAAGCGTTCAAGGTCTTCGCGTGCGGGCAAGCAATCGCTGCCAATCGCGGGCTCATCCTCGTCGATACGAAGTACGAGATGGGCTACGACGAAGCGGGAACGCTCACGATCGCGGACGAAGTGCACACGCCTGATTCGTCACGCTATTGGAAAGCCGCAACATACGAGGAGCGACACGCGCTCGGCGAGGAGCCGGAGAGTTTGGATAAGGAGTTTTTTCGCTTGTGGCTGCGAGAACAGGGGTTCGATCCGGCAAACCCGGAAAAGACGAAACCGGTGATCACCGATGATATCCGCGTGATGCTCGCATCCAAGTACATCGATCTCGCCGAGCAAGTGACAGGCGTTTCGTTAAAAATCCCGAATGACCCCGATGTGCCGGCACGGATCGAGAAGAATTTGGCACGTTTCGCAACCGTCGCGGCGTAAGACTCACCGTTCCAATCTCCATCCGCTGCCGACATGCAGCATATCGCTCACTCCTGCATTCAATTCAAGTGCGGTCGCGGCGGGTGCAGAAGACGTGAAGTTCGGGCAAGGATCCTTGTAACAAGGCATCATCTTCGTGCGGGAGACCAACATTCCTGAAGCATCGAAGAAAAGAATATCAAGCGGAATGAGCGTGTCCTTCATCCAAAATGTTTGTATGTTCTCCACAGCGAACACGAAGAGCATCCCTTCATTCTGCGCGATGTAGGTCCTGCCCATAAGACCACGCGCACGCTCGTCTGCATCGTCTGCGATTTCGACGCGAAAGGAATAACTATTACCGTAGGGATCGTGCAGCAAAATCTCCCGAAGTGTTGGTTTCGCATCGCATGCTGCGAGAAGGAGAAGCAGAAAAATTGTGCAAATTGTCTTCATATTCCTCGCAACGTAGAAATAGCTTTAGCCCTATCTGCTGCGGAAAAAACGTATGTTGCGGAAACAAGATTATTGGCGCCTGCTTCACGGCACAGTGAAGCATTTTGGGAGTCAATACCGCCATCTATTTGGATCCAAAGATTGGGATGAGCCCCATGAATTTCACGAACTTTTGAAAGTACTTCCGGCAAAAATTTCTGTCCGCTGAATCCGGGATGCACCGACATCACGAGCGCAAGATCGATATCACTGATGACATCGTCGATCACGGAAACCGGCGTCTCTGGATTGATCGCGATGCCAGCGGTCGCGTTTCCCTCATGAATTTTTCGAATGAGTGCTTTTCGATCGGCGGTCTTCGGCACGACCTCCGCATGGAACGTGATGTGGCCGGCGCCGAGTGCTAAAAATTCCGCGATGCGCTCTGCGGGATTCATGACCATCAAATGAATGTCGAGCGGAAGTGTTGTCCGCAGATTTTTTAGGAGTGGAGCAAAGCGATGCGTTGCCGGAACGAATATGCCATCCATCTCATCCACTTGGATACCATCGGCATACGGCTCGATACTCTTAATTTCCGCTTGCAGATGGTCTACATCGGCCGCAAGGATCGAGGGCACGATGCGGATATCGTGACCATTCATGCTGGCTCCAAATCGGCGACGCGCGCCGCGTGGCGGCCTCCTTCGAACGTTGTTTCGAGAAACGTATCTACCATCGCGCAAGCGAGCGCAGGTTCTGTGATGCGCCCCCCGAGGCTCAGGATATTCGCATCGTTGTGCGCACGGCTCAATTTCGCATCTTCCAAAGAAACTGCGCGCGCCGCGCGGATACCCGGCACTTTGTTCGCCGCAATCGCTTCGCCTATGCCGCTGCCGCCGAACACGATGCCCGGCATCTTCTTTGTGATGACCACCGCGCATCCCTTGCGAATAATCGTGGGATAATCCACCGGTTCCTCGGAAAACGTTCCTTCATCGATCACATCGATCCCCTTTGCAATCAAATGCTTCTTCACCGCCTCCTTTAATGCGTAGCCTGCATGATCAGTGGCGAGGACGACGCGTGGGGTGTTTGCCATGACCGAAGCATAGCAAATTTCTGGTAGAATAATGACCAATGCGAAGCCGCCCCATCATCGCCGCAAACTGGAAGATGAACCCAGCACCCGCTGGCTTTGATACCAAGGATTCGCCCTATCGCACGCAAAAGGATGTCACGGTCGTCGTCTTTCCGACGTATCTCGATCTCGCTGCATGTTTAGAGGCGGGGCTCCTCACGGGGCCCCAGTTCGGACATGCGGAAGCAAGCGGCGCACATACGGGTGATTGTTCCCTCGCGATGGCAAAAGCTCTCGGATGCACCTACGCACTCTGCGGCCACAGCGACCGCCGCCGGGACCACGGTGAAACCGACGCATTTGTCGCTGCTCAGGCTCAAATGGCGCTTAGGCTCAGGCTCATTCCCATCGTATGCACCGGAGAAACGGCCGAGGAGCGCGCAAGTGGCAAAGCGCAGGAAACAGTACGCCGTCAGGTGGAGGCAGTGCCCCAGGGGGTCACGATCATCGCCTACGAGCCTGTGTGGGCAATCAGCCGGGGCGACCCGACGAAACCCGCTGCAACAGTGGAAGAGGCGCAGAACATGCATCACTTTATTCGAAGCTTACTACCTGCATCACGCAAAGAGACCGCGATCCTCTATGGAGGATCGATGAATGGATCAAATGCAGCGGAGCTGCTCGCACAGCCAGACATTGATGGTGGATTGGTCGGAGGGGCTTCACTCAAACCTGACGAATTTGCGAAGATTGTAGCGGCTGCACGATCGTAAGATCATCCCCGTACCCACATTCCCCCTCCGACGTTTTTTGCCGCTCCCGCGAGCTCCATCATCGTAAGCGTTGCGCCGACGGTGCCGGGTTCCAATCGGCTCTTCTCGAGA
>CAZUFJ010000066.1:0-9929 GCA_964619805.1 uncultured Candidatus Peribacteria bacterium
ACGTGATGCTGTTTGATGCAAAGAACCGTTTGTATCACATGAAGAAGCCGCTGACGGTGCTCGATTTCGCATGTGCTGCTCATGGGAAGCGCTGTCGTTCACTCAAAACAGCCAAGGTAAACGGCCGCGATTCAACGCTCGATACGTTGCTCCACGATGGCGATATCGTGGATGTGCAATTCGGCAAGGGAATGCTGATCCGCGATGATTGGATGCATGCGTGTAAACATCCAGGGACAAAGAAGATGCTGAAAAACTTAGCGTCCGAGGCATCGGTTCGGCTGTAGAAGAGGTATCTGGCTCTAGCGTCAGATTCCGCCTATTATAACAGTTCATGCTCGATCTCACACTTCTTGCTGCTGGATTCGTCGTTATTTCGGGATTCTTGGCAATGATTGATGCAGCGATCCTGAGTGTGAATCATGCTGAAGTAGAGGTTATGATCTCTAGGAAACGCTGGGGAGCTCGTGATCTAAGGCAGCTTCTTCGGCATACTACGCGCGCGATCATTGTCATCGTCATCCTAACGAACATTATGAATATTCTTGGGCCGATCCTCGTCGGACGGAAAGCCGAGGCACTTTTTGGCAGCCAAGCGATTGGGATTATCACAGCGCTCCTCACATTCACGACGATTATCCTGTCGGAGATTATTCCGAAATCGATTGGGACTCATTACGCACCGCGGATTGCGCGCACGATCGCCCCGATTCTTCGTGTGCTGATCTTTGTGATGTACCCCGTCGTTCTCGCATTGGAGCGCATTGCTCGGATGTTTAAATCTGGAAAACGAAAAGTGGGGACCGAGGATCAGATCCGCGCACTCGCGAACCTGGGTGGAGGTGCTGGCCACATTGATTCCGATGAACGTGAGCTGATCCACAGGGCATTCGTGCTCAATGATCGGCTAACAGGCGATATCATGTCACCTGCGTCGTCCATCGTCTTCATTCGCAGTGACAGCAGCATTCGTCTGGCCGCAAAAATCATCTTCGAAAATAGTTACTCGCGCTATCCGGTCATCGGAACATCGCTGGACGATATTATTGGATACGTCCTCAGCTCCGACGTGCTCGAGTTAATTGCGGATGGCAAAGATAGCCTCCCACTTTTCGATATTATCCGTGACGTTCCCACGGTGGATCCTCTTCTCCGCTGCGATGATCTGCTGAATGTGCTTCGAAAAAGCGAATTGCACTTGGCGATCGTGAAAGCCCAAGGAAAAACAGTAGGACTCGTCACGTTGGAGGACGTACTCGAGGAGCTGGTCGGTGAAATCAGAGACGAAGGCGATAATGAGCCTTAAATTCAACAATTTGGTGGGCCAGGGAGGAGTTGAACCGCCGACCGCCGGTTTATAAGTCCGGTGCTCTAACCAGGCTGAGCTACTGGCCCGTATTTGAAAAGAAAAGAACAAGACGGGGACATTATCGTCTTTTCTTAGATGAATGCTAGCGCTGCCTTCGCATCACTCCCTTGTTGCCAGAGCAACTCTCAAGCCAAGGGCGATAAGCACCGCGCCCATCACACGCTCTGCCCATACATGAAAAACATTGATGTGACGATGAATGATCTGCAGGGTGAGAACGGAACCGAGCGTCGAGAACCACACGAACGTCGCGAGGGACATATACAGTCCGTAGAAAATTTGAATTGTCATCGGGGTTGTCGGGTCGATCACCTGTGTGAACAGCGCGACGAAGAATAATGTCGCTTTTGGATTGAGTGCGTTGCAGAGGAAGCCGATCTTGAGTGCACTCCACGAAGACATGGGAGGACGCAGGGAATCTTCGGATGAAAGACTGTGATGTGATTGCTTCGCAGTCAGCGATTTCCAGCCGATGAAGAGCAGATACCCTGCACCGATGAGCTTCATCGTCGTGAATAGCAAAATAGATTGCGAAATGATGAAGCCGATACCCAGGAGCGAGTAGGTGACGTGCACAAGGATCCCCAACGACAAGCCAAAAGCCGTCCAGCACACGACTGTGCGTGGCTGCGTAATGCTTTGCTTCACGACAATCGCGAAGTCAGGGCCTGGACTCGCGACTGCGAGGAGGTGAATGAAGGCGACGGTGAAGAATGCGGACATAGGAATGGCAGTATAGCATCTCACGGAGATGCAACATTTCGACTGGTATACTTTTCCCTCATGACTCCATCCTGCCAAACCTGCGGTGAAGCGTTTGAAATTAGTGCTGCAGAGCGAGCGCATCATGCGAAGATTACGTCGACGTTTGAGGTTGGATCATTCCCTCTGCCGACGGATTGTTTAGAGTGCCGACTGCGGCGCAAGATGATCTGGCGCAACGAGCGATTTTTGTACCATCGAACGTGTGATAAATCGGGCAAGCAAATTCTCTCGGTGTATCCGGCGGGCACGCCTTTTCCCGTGTACGAACGAAGCGCTTGGTGGAGCGACGATTGGGATGCGCTGGCATACGGACAGGAGTTTGATTTCAACCGGCCGTTCTTTGAGCAATTTGGAGGACTCCTCAACAAAGTGCCACGCCAGGCGCTGAATTTACAGAAGAGCGAGAACTGCGACTACTGCAACTTCGCGTTCGAATCGCGCAACTGCTACCTGTGCCAATGCTGCTATGCGGGTGAATCGCTTCTCAACTGCTACTGGATGCTACGCTGCAAGGATTGCCTTGATTGCAGTTACTGCCTGGAAACGGAGCGGTGCTTCGGGTGTAACGACAGCAACCATTCCTATTCCTGCGCGTTCTGTATTTTGTCGCATAATTGCAGAGATTCGTCGTTTCTTTTCGATTGCCGAGGATGCCACGATTGTTTCGGCTGTGTCGGACTCCGCCACAAATCATTCTGCTTCTTTAATGAACAGCTCACGGAAGAGGAGTACAAGGCGTGCCTGCAGGAATTCGATTGGCAAAACCCGGCGCATATCGAGAAAGCCAAGAAGCAGATGCAAGCCTTGAAGCTCCGGCACCCGCATCTGGCCTCCATTCAGGAGAAAACGGAGCACTGCACGGGTGATAATATTTTCGAATCCAAAGACTGCCTCAACTGTTTCCAGGTCTACCGCTCGCGCGATTGCATCAATGTGCAGGATTCGGAAACAAACGATGCGCTTAACTGTTATCACACCGGGTGGTCCAATTTCACGTACGAAACCTATTCGGGTGTGAGCCAGCGCGCGACGGCATTCTCGATCCAGTGCTGGACGGGCAATGACATTTTCTACAGTGATAACTGCCAATCGTGCGCACACTGCTTCGGCTGCATTTCATTGCGGCACAAGGAATACTGCATCCTCAATAAGCAATATACCAAGGAAGAATATAAAGCGATGCTTCCGCGCATTCATGCACATATGAAAAAAGCCCCGTACCCCTCGCCCACTGATAGCGGTACAGGGCAGGGTGGCGCCGCCATGAACCGGAGTAAAGCGACTGGTTCATGGGGACAGTTTTTCCCGGTGAACCTTTCGCCATTTGGCTATAACGAAACCACAGCGCAGGAATACCTGCCTTTGACACAGGCTGAGGCAGAAAAGAGAGGATTTCGCTGGAGTCCGGAGGTTCTGCGGATCACTGGAAAAGAAACGAGCGGAGCTCCTGAGCAAATTGAGAATGTTTCTGAATCGTTTGCCAAGGAAGTCCTTGCGTGTGAGGCATGCAAAAAAAATTACAAAGTCGCTGCGCAGGAAATCGCATTCCTGAAGAGCTCACGTTATCCGTTCCCGCGAACATGTCCCGAATGCCGCCATCGAGAGAGGCTTGCGACCAGAAATCCTAGGAAGCTCTGGAAACGAAACTGCGCAAAATGTGGAACTGACATCGCAACAACCTTTGCACCTAACCGACCGGAAATTGTGTATTGTGAACGGTGTTATCTGGAGGCGGTGTATTGATCGAGGAATGCTTATTCACTTGCTTGTCGGTAGAGATCGACCGAGGGTCGATCTCTACTTTCCAGAGGTGTAAGATGGGGCAGCGTTTTTGTTTCCCCTCACCTCTATGGGTAAGCGTCCCGAAATTGTCATTGCGGACAACGAAATTCCAGAAAGAATTCGCGGTCCTTATAAGGGCTACACGACTTTGACCGATGGAACGATGATTGTGATTGGTGGACACAGCGGTACGGTCGCTGATGTTATAGAGGGAGTTGTTCGTCGAAGTGGTGCAAAGACGAAAAGCGAAGTTCTGAAATGTATCGAAGAACTAGCTGAGGGTTCTCCGAAGATGGAAACTTCCGCGTCTTAATTCAATTACTCCGCCTTCACCGTGACCGCGACGGTCTGCGTCATTTCGCCGACGCGGATCTTTGCCTGGAATTGGCCGACTGCCTTGATTGGCTCTGGGAGTTCGATTGTATCCTCCGGGATATCGAGTTTGAGTTGATCCTTCATCGCCTCTGCAATGTGCGTTTCGGAAATTGCGGCGTAGAGCTTACCGTTCTTCGTCGCTTTCTTCGTAAACGTCAGGCTCTTGCCCGCGATTGCGGACGCCAAATCGGATTTCACCTTGCGCTCCTGTTCTTTCTCTTCCGCGCGGCGCTTGATCTGCTCTGCGTAGCGCTTGCGTACGGTCGGCGTTGCGACGAGTGCCTTACGCTGCGGCAGCAGGAAATTTAAAGCAAAGCCATCGCCCACGACCAGCAGGTCGTTCTTCTTTCCGACGCCTTTGATATCCTCGAGTAAGAGTATTTCCATACTATTGGCTCTCAAAGAGCCAAGGCAGTCTACGCGGGACGCCAATTTCCGTCAATCGTCATGGCTTGACGCATATGGTGAAGCAGACTTTCATCACTTGGCTTACCTTAGAGCAAACTTGTCAGCCATCCGAAGAAGCTGAGCCACCCTTTTCCCGCCTTGAAGATCCGGTCCTGCTTCACATACCACTGATGGACGGACAGGAACCGGTCGCTATGGAGCGACAGCGAACCGAGCTCAATGCCCTGGATCTCTTCCTTGTGTGCGAACGTATAGAGCGGGGAGTAAAGGAAGATTGCGGGAACATCCTGCTTCAACAAATTCTGCAGTTCCGTCAGTGCTTTTTGGCGCTCTTTCTCGTCGCGCGTTTTGCGGATCGTTTCCAGGAGCGGATCCGCGCGGAACGAGGAATAATTGGAAAGGTTGTACGCGTCGCGACGCAGATCCTCCTTCTTACCAGTGATTCGCTGCACACCGCTCGAGTGCCAGTAGGGGAAGCTATCGAGGTTATCGAGCAGCGATTGTCCGAACAGGAGCACGTCGTATTTGCGTCCGAGCAGCAGCTCCTCAAACTGTGCCGGCGTATCTGGAACAACGACGGACACTTGAATGCCGAGCTCCGCCCACTGTTTCTTCAGCACCTCTGCAATGCGTTTGTATTTCTCTGGCTGCGGACTTGTAAGGAGCGTGAGGGAGAGCACATCGCCGCGGTCGTTCTTGCGGATACTCACGGGATCCGTGACGTGCCGCAGGCGCAGCATGCCTTTCTCCATCGTCAGGTTTTGTACCGTAATACTGCGTTCCTTGGTGGCCTTTCCCGCACGCGACTCGATGAAGAGTTCCTTCAACCGCTGTTCTTCCACTGCGCGCCTGAAATCATCGGGCTTTGCGGAGCGCCACAAATATGCGGAATCAATAATCTCTGTCCCTTTTTTCGTCGGCCTCGTCAGGCGAATCAAGTTTTCGCCGAGCTTGAGCGACCCCGTACCGACGCGTGCCGTTGGAAGCGCCACCAGAAACGCACCGGACTGCGTCGGGTGCTTCTGCACGTGGACGCCATTGACCATCGCGCCAGTGCCGACATTGAGGAGCGAACCCGTAAACGTGAGCACGGATCCGGTTTCCAGGAGCGCGACGTGCGGGAGTTTGAGCACGCCGACGTTATTTGCTTCATCTTGTTCCAGCAGCCGCTGCAGCCGGATCTTTTCCGGCAAGTTCCAATTCGATGCGAACAGCGCGCCCTGCGCAGCATCGGGATCGAATTGATAGCGCCAATCCGACACATCGATTTCGAGAAGGGGCGTATCGACGAGCATCGGCTCATGGACTTGCTCTGCAATCTCCTGCTTGTTCGTGCCGAGCTGCAGGCCGAGCCGCAGCTTCTGATCCTTCAGGAATTCGCTGTCGAGATTGAGGAACAGCGCGACGTACTGCGGCAACGTGTAGTGTATCGCGGTGAACCGCCGAGGGATGATCGGCTCGCCGTCCGCATTGCGCGGCACCAGGCGCACGCCGTCCAAATTGCGCAGATCGGAGAGGAGTGTTTGGTAATCCGGGAACACCCTGAACACGATCCGTTCCAAGCGATAGATGGGTGGCAGGTTGCGTTTCGTGCGCTCGAGCGTCACCTCGGTCGAGAGCTCGGTCTGCACGATGCTCTTCATTTTGTACGGTCCCGCGCCGATTGGATGCAGCGCGAAATCGAGCGCTTGATTCAAGCGGGGGATCGGCACTCCCTCGAAGGATTTCTTCGGCAGCAGCCCGAGCGTCAGGTTGCTCGTGAAGAAGCTGTAGGGCTCTTCTAACCGGAAGCGGACGGTGCGCGTATCGATCTTCTCGATCTCGACGCCGCGAAAATTCTGTTTCAGCAGGTCGTTCGGGAATCCTGGATCCTGGAGCACGCCGAACGTGAAGAGAACGTCATCGGCCGTGACGGGATGCGGAACTTCCTCGGTGGAGTCATGCCAGAACAGATTATCCTTGAGCTTGAGTTCGTAGATGGTGCCGTCACCGGAGATAGCGAGCGTCGCAAGATCCTCCACCACTTTCTTCGTCTGCGGATCGAATTTCATCAACCCCGAGAACACGAGCGACACAATGTCGCGGTTCACGTCGTTCGTCACGGTAAACCACGGGTTCAATTGCTCCAGTTCTCCGACGGATCCTTCAATGTACGTGCCACCCGTACTCGGAACGAGTGTCGTGTTCTCCACGTAGAATTTGCGCAGCAGCAACCCTGTGCTGATCGTAAAGAAGGCGATCAGGATCGCGAGGATCCAGCGCTCGACACGCGTCATGGATGAAAGCAACGTGAAGAATCTCATACGGCTGCGCGATAGGGAGACGAGAGCGTCTTTAAGGCAGTGACCGCCCTTAGACGTACCATTGCAGGATTGCCAGACCGAAGAATACGCAGGAGAGCAGGATGCTCGCGCGGTAGATCACGCGTTCCGCTCCACGTCGCTGGACGATAGTCGCCCCGGCGCCGCCGAACGTCTGCGAGAGCCCCGACGCGCGGTGCTGCACCAGGATGCCAAGGCAGAGGAGCAACGCGACGACGATCTGTATTCCAGTAAGAATGGAAGTCATGTGCGAGGCAGTATAGGGGACGGTGGAGGGGTGGTCTATACCCTTTTAAAGACATTGGTGGGTGGTACAGGAGTCGAACCTGTGACCTACTGGGTGTAAACCAGTCGCTCTAGACCAACTGAGCTAACCACCCCCCACGATATGATTTTTATTGTACCTGTTTTTTCTGTCCCCAGCTTGTTGTGAAAATTACTCTCCAAAAAAGCCAGGTATTTCCGCACCGCGAGGACTTATGTCGTCGGGTTGCTGATCGAGGCGTATTGCTTTGCTCATATCAAATCCTAGTTCTGTCAGGCATCCGTAAATTTGCGCAGTAGTTTCAAGATGAACCCCACCAGGTAAATTCGCCTTTAATGTTTCGCCAGCGACATCAGATGCTCCTGCCGACGCTTCGGAATTTCTTGGATCCATTGGTGCGATCCTAGCGAGCTATTTTGGTGCGTCAATTATTCTGCAAGGCACCTCTTAAAATTGGCTTCTAGTTAGGTATATGTTGCTGAATTGACAATTTAAGCTTGTTAAACATATTTGACAATATCACTATTTACCCTTATCGTACTCTCCTTTTATTTGCCTCTCCCACTCTCCTATGTTCTCCTCGATGCGAAGCACACTTTTCCGCCATGTGATGGCGAACGCGCGATTGGTTGCTCTCCACGCGATTCCGATGCTGCTCATTATCGGAACTGCGGTGCCGACGCACAGCTTGGATTTCCGAGGCTACCCTGCTTGCAGTGATGGGTACGACAACGACAGTGACGGCCGCACCGACTATCCGCGCGATGAGGAATGTTTTTCGTTGGAGGATGATTCCGAGGGGCTCATGGGGCAAGGGCTCTTTGTCGGAGTAAGCGACGGCCGTGATGCGGTGCGCGCGGGGGGAAGCTTGGTTTACCGCATTACGCTCCAGTCGGATCGCGATACGGAGCGCGAGGTGAATGTACGATTTCGCATTCCGAACCAGACGAACGTGATCGAGGCCAGCAACGCCGGCCGCGAGTCGGGGACGTTTATCCTGTGGAATCGCGTCATGATCAGCCGAGGCCAGACCCGCACGCTCACGGTGAATGTCGAGGTGAACCCGTACGCACGCGCAGGCCTGTTGCTCGTTGCGGAAGTGGAAGCAGGCGGAGAACGGGCGACGGATACGACGCGCGTCACGGACACGGCCCTCGTGCGATCACCGCTCTCCATTACGATCACGGATAACAAGCAGGCGGCCGAGCCGAACGAAGAGCTCGACTACGTCATCACGGTGAAAAACACCGGCAACGCTGACCGCGAATTCACGTTGCGCACGACGCTCCCGACCGAGATCGGCTTTCTCTCCGCTTCGGATAACCACCGACGTGACGGTCGCTTGGTCGCCTGGGATCGTCAGACGATCGGTGCTGGGGAGACCAAGAAATACTTTGTCTCCGCTCGCATCATCGAGCGCTTATCCGGTTTCTATTCCGTCGTCGTGAAAGCCTACGTGCTGAACACCGGTGAACAGGGTTCTGACACGACATTCATTCAAACCGGCCCGTTCCTGAGTGATCTCTCGATCGATGTTGCCGCTGATCGCGATGAAGTAGTGCAGGGCGATGAGGTGACGTACACGCTGCACATCCGAAATAGTTCCAACATGCTCGCGACGCATGTGGACGTCAGCAATGCTCTTCCCATGTTCACCGAGTTCGTGTCGGCGACGGAGGGCGGCCGTTTCACCGGCGACAATGGCGTTCGCTGGACAGGGCTTACGGTGAGCCCGCAGGGCAGTCGTACGCTCAAGGTCACCGGGCGCGTGCGGTCGGATGCTCCGATCGGAGCTCAGCTCAAAAACACCGCGATTGTTTCTGGCGTCAACGGCGATAAAGCATCAAAAACGGTAGAGGTGGTGCAGAGCCGCAGCAGCCGGAGCCGCTCCTCAGGCAGACGCGATGACACGCGCGTGGGCGAGAATATATTCCTTCAAAAGGCCGCCGATCGATCCGAGGTTCTCCCGGGTGACGTGATCACGTACACACTCTCTATCCGCAATACTCTCGGACGCACAATCCGCAATATCAAGGTCAACGATCGCCTGGAAGCACGCACCATGACGCTCGTCTCGGGTGCCCTGGATGCCACGCGCTCCGATGGATCACTGGAATGGATGATCCGCGAACTTCAGCCGAACGAGGTCTGGCAACGTACGTACCGGGTGCAGATTGCGAGCACGGCGCCGCACGGGCTCAGCCTCTCGAACATCGTGAGTGTCAGCGGCGCAGACATTGCGTCGCTCTCGCTCACAGAACGCGTGCGGACGACGCAGCTTGGCGTTTTGACAGCGATGCCTTCCACGGGTGCAGGTCTCGACACATTCGCCGCGGGGTTCCTGGGGCTCATCGGAGCGGTGCAGACGCTGTGGCTTCGCCGGAAGATCGCGCTCGCGTAACGCTCAATGAATGCAATGAAAAACCGTCCTGCGTCTGCGGGGCGGTTTTTTTGATTCACGGTGAACAGGTTCAGTTCAAGGACGAGAAAATCTTTCGCATCAAGTCAATAATCGTTGAGAAATTGAGCTCGAAGGGAATATCGAGGATCTTGCTGATCCATGAGACTGCGAAGAACGCGATGAACGTGATCAGGAGCCCGATGATCGCGAAACGAATCGTGTGCACCGCCTTCTTGATCTTTT
>CAZUFJ010000067.1:0-18936 GCA_964619805.1 uncultured Candidatus Peribacteria bacterium
GAGACAAAAGAGAATTATACTTCCAAGGTTCATTGAACTCTTCGGCTTGCCGCTGTGGTGAAATGGTAGACACGAGGGACTTAAAATCCCTTGCCCCTTACCGGGCATGCTGGTTCGATTCCAGCCGGCGGCACCATCAAATAGGTAAGGCTTCCAATGGCACGCCCTTCGCAGGCCGAGCGCGTTTGTTTGGATCACCGACCTTCAGAGGCTCGCCGGTGACGGCATCAACTTCTTGTGCCAGGACGATCAAGCGCCGGAGCGTCGTTCCGACCGGGGTGCATGTCATCAGGGTTGCCAGGCGTTCGCCCATCGGTTGATCGAGCACGCTGATGTCCGACGGACTTACTTCTTTCTTTTCGATCACCGTGTAGCGGTGTTTGTCACCACCGTAATAGACCCAGTATTCATCGCCAACATTCAACTGATGCAGGCGCGCGAAGACAGTTTTGTAATTGCCCGCTGCCCATGGGTAATACGAGCTGTGGCCTGTGACGAAGAAATTGCCCGCTTGTCCCGGACGTGCGGTGCCTGGGTAATGGACCACGCCGCCCTCGAGCGCCTTCTGGATATCCTTCTCCACCTGCGGCCAGTCTTCTTTCAGGAGCGCCGTGAGGGAGGGCTGGACCAAAGGCACATTGAGGTTCAACTTCGGAATGATGAGGCGATTCTCCGGCGGCCCGACCTCGGGCAAGAATGCCAGGAGGTTTTCTTTCTCGTTGGATCCAGCAACCGAGAGCCTTGGGATGCTCTTCAGTTTATCGCGCAGCACGGCGTTGATGTCTCCGCTTGCGCTCGCATCATCGAGTGCGATCGGCTGCAGGTCGGATCGAAGAATCTGCCAGAAGCTCTCTGCATTGAGTGCGACGAACAAGAGCACAAAGATGCAGGCGAACGTCGTTCCAAAGCGCGCGATGTCGAGGACGAAGAGCGCTCCGCGGCTTCGCTGCTTCACCGTATTCTTTCTGCCCGGAATCCAGACGGGTTGCAGGAGGAAATCTTTGGATGTCGCTCCGAGCGTTTTTATGGCTGCGACGATGCGCTGGCTCAATGTTCTTCCGTCGCGGACACTCGCGCATACTTGCGATGCAGATTCGACCAAAAGTCCCCGCATGACACTCGCAAGTTCCCGTTGCACGGCGAGCAGCGATTGCGCCTCGATGCACTGCGTGCGATCCTCCGCGGGCAGGATGATATTTCCCTCGGCATCGTAGCGTGCGCGGTGAGAGTGGGGCAGGGAAGAAATCGTACTATTATAGCAGAAAAATGGAGGTGATCATAGCATAAGACCGCTCCCTCTAGCCCCGGATCACGCCTCCGCCGACGACTTCCTGGCCGCGGTACAGCACGAGCGATTGGCCGGGCGCTTCAGGGCCGCGGGGTCGCTCGCATCGGAAGATGCCCATGCCTCCGCGATGCGTCAGTGTGCCGCTCCGCCTCTCTGAGAGCGATCGCGTGCGACATTCGAAGGGAACTGCTTCCCCCTCGGGTGGCATCCAGGATAGGAAGCGGAGATCGCGGAGTTGAATTTCTGCGGATTGCTCCTCGCCCCGCGGCGCGACAACCAAACGGTTGCCGACGAAATCTTTTGCAACGACTTCCAAGGGAATCGGTTGGCCGCCGATGCGAAGCCCCCGCCGCTGGCCGTGCGTATAGAGGGGTAGTCCGTTGTGGTGCCCGACGACAGTTCCATCGCGACGAACGATTGCACCGGGCTGCATGGCATCGCGCAGATGTCGCTTCAAAAATTCTTGCGGCGTTTTTTCAGGGAAGAAACAGAGGTCCTGACTCTCGCGATACAGTTCCTCTTCAAACGGGACGCCGAAGTATGTAGCGAGTGCAAAGACTTCCGCTTTTCGCATTGCGCCGAGCGGGAACATCGCCGAGGCCAGTTGTTCCTGCGTGAGTCCGTATAAATAGTAGCTCTGATCCTTGGTCGCATCTTCCCCTTCCAGAAGCACAAAACGCTCTTCTCTTTCTCTCACGCGCTCTCGCGCGACGCGCGCATAATGTCCCGTTGCGAGCGCTTCGCACTCAAACGCGCGCATAAGCTCCAGGAGTTTCCCAAACTTGATCGTGCGATTGCAGCGGATGCAGGGGTTTGGAGTGAGGCCGCGCGCGTGATCTCGAAGATACGGATCCACGACCTCGCGCTTGAATTCCTCTTCTAAATTCACAATGTGGTAGGGGATCTGAAGTTTTTTTGCCGTCGCCGCCGCGCGCGTCGCGGTTTCCGCGTTGCAACATTTGCTCGGGAGAATTTGCGCGAGCGCGGGCGCCAGAGGATCGGACCAGAGTGTGAAGCGAACGCCGACAAGTTCATGCCCCTCGGCTGCGAGCATGTGCGCGACCGTGGAGGAATCAATGCCACCCGATAACGCTACAAGAATTTTCATAGGCAAATATTTCCTGAACAAAAAATTCTACGAGGCCCCGAGCCTGTCGAATGGGTCGAGGGGCAGTGCACTCAGTATATCTTTCTCTTGCCTTGCATCACACAATATTCTCCAATGGGTTTCCTTCCGCACGCATTTGTCTACAATACATTCGTATGGTTTCAGTCAAGCAGGCGCTCGAGCATTGGAAGAACGATGGCCTCCTCACAGGCGACAACATCCGGGAATTGGAGCGCAGCCTCGCTGCGGGTTCGGCGGAGATCCCCAATCGCGCGATTGCGATTTTCTCTGCGATCGGTGGTGTGCTCATCGGCCTCGGTGTCATCCTCTTCGTCGGCAGCAATTGGAATGAACTTACGCCTCTCCTCAAGGTTGCGATCCTCCTGATCGGCATGCTCGGGACGGGCTTTGCCGGCTTTCACGTTGCGTACGAACGCGGCGATTATGAAAAGACGGGATTCGCGCTCCTCTTTGTAAACGTCCTGATCTTTGGCGCGAGCATCTTCCTGGTTGCGCAGATCTACAACCTGCCGCTCACGTTCTGGTGGGGCGCGCTCCTGTGGTTTGCCGGTGCTGCGCTCTTCGCGTACATCCTCACGTCGCGTTTGCATCTGTGGCTTTCGGTGCCGCTCTTCCTCCTCTTTCTCGGCTGGCTCAAGACGTACGGAGCTACAGGCTTCGCTTCTGAGTTCGATTTCATCACCACAGATCGTCAGAGTTTGATCCCGCAGCTTTCGATTCTTGGCGCGGGAATCCTGAGCCTCGGCATCCTCTCGCGTGGGAAGAAGCATCTCTCGTTCGGCGTCGAGACGCTCTTTAACTGGGGGCTCTTCCTCGTCATCCTTGCCGTTGTTGTCTCTACAGCCGATAAGAGCGTCTTCTATATGTTCTTCCATTTTCCGACGGATACGATGAGCCTGATCATCACGGGGGTTTCCATCCTGCTTGTACTCCTTGCGATTCTGAAGGGTACGTTCGTCACGGCGCAGGGGCGCTACGGTCTTTTGGCACTCGCTGTCTACATTGCTTTCATCTACGTGCTTGCTTGGTCGCCGGCGTGGCTCGGGTACCCCGTCGCTGCTCTCAACTATGACCCCTACGCTGCGGATTCGACCGCACTTACCGGTTTCTATGTTCTCAACGTCGTCCTTGCGGCCGCATTTTTCCTCACGGCGATTTGGTATGGAACGATCCTCAGGATTCCCGCCGTCATCAATATGGGCATGATCGCAATCGCATTCCTGATCTTCATCCAGTACTTCTCGTGGGCGTTTGCACTGCTTGATCGTTCGTTCGCCTTCATCCTCGGCGGCATAATCGTGCTGGCGCTCAGCGCGGCACTCGAACGGAAACGCCGTGAGCTCTTATTAAAAATGCACACATGACCCGTCGAACGCTCTTCCTCATCGGCCTCCTCTTCGAACTTGTTGCGATGTTCGGGCTGTTCATTCCTGTAGAAATCTTGAGGAACACCGGAACGCCCGTGACACTGAGAACCATCCCGGTTGACCCTCGCTCGGTGTTACGCGGCGATTACGTGATCCTCGCTTACGAAGCGGGCATGGGAATTTCTGACCCTGACAATGCCTACGGCATGCCGATCTACGTCGTTTTGAAGGAATCGGCAGACGGCATTTACGACCGAACACGATACGCAGAAGACAAGCCGACGTTGAATGATGGCGAAGTGTGTCTCCGCGGTGTTCTGGCGTACCAGCGGGTGAATTTCCCGGATATCGCGCAGTACTTCGTTGCGGAGGGGCTCGGGCGCGAGCTTGAGCAGGCGCAGAACACCCGCCGACTGCTCGTCGATGCGGCTGTGAGCGATTCGTGTGCAGCGAGCATCCTGGGGCTTCGCATAGGACCGGAGGCACCGCTGGAGCAGCCTTTGGGACAAGAGGGTGTACCCGCTTTCTAGCGGTTTCTTGTATTCTTTGTGCGAATCTTCGTACGTACTTTTCAATGCTCCCGAAACTGAAGTCTCTTGCGGCCGAATATGAGGATCTGCACAAGAAATTGCAGGATCCGGAGGTCTTCGGCGACCCCAAGAAGTTTGTTCCGCTGCAGAAACGTGCGGCAGAGCTAGCGCCGCTTGTTGCAATGCTCCATGAGTATACGATTGCGGAGGAGGCGATTGCGTATGCAAAAAACGCGGATGCGGAAATGAAGGAACTTGCGGAGGAAGAAGCGACTGTCGCTTATACAAAACTTCCAGTCCTTGAGACGAAGATGCGCGCGTTCCTGGTTCCCAAAAATCCGGATGATGATAAGAGCGTGATTTTGGAGGTACGCGCCGGTGCAGGTGGTGATGAAGCTGCGCTGTTTGCAGGCGAACTCCTCCGGATGTACTTGCGCTATGCGGAAACCCAAGGCTGGCGCTCGGAGTTACTCGATAGATCTGATGCCGATGGCGGGGGAGTGAAGGAAGCCTCTGTTCGGATTGAAGGTGAGGGTGCGTACGGGAAGATGAAGTTTGAGTCCGGCGTGCACCGCGTCCAGCGGATCCCCTCAACGGAAGCGAAGGGTCGCGTACACACCTCGACAGCGACGGTTGCGATCCTCCCCGAAGCGGAGGAAGTCGATATCCAGATTCGTTCCGAGGATCTGAGGGTGGATACATTCCGCAGCGGCGGTGCGGGCGGCCAGAACGTCAACAAAGTGGAAACGGCGATTCGTCTCACGCATCTTCCGACGGGCGTCGTTGTCGCATGCCAGACCGAGCGATCGCAGCTCAAGAACCGCAGCCTCGCGATGGCACTCCTTCGCAGCCGGCTCTACAATGCGGAGCAGGAGCGCCTTGCCAAGGAACGCGGCGATCTGCGTTCCGGTCAGATCGGCTCCGGCGACCGCAGCGAGAAGATCCGCACCTATAATTTCCCGCAGGATCGCCTGACGGATCACCGCCTGGACCATAACGTTGGAAATCTTCCCGCGATCATGGGGGGCGATTTAGACGACCTGATCAGAGAGCTTAGCGAGAAGGATCTGGAGGAGAGGCTGAAGCGGGCGGGGGAGTAACGAGTTTTCGTGACGCGAGGAATTTCTTTCCAGCGGCGGTGATTATGTATGGGGCGTTGTGGCCGTTCTTTGAAAGAGCGCCTTTCATTCTCAGTTGAGTAAGAATGGACTGCACACTGCGAAACCTGGGATCAAGATCACGGAATCTCTTGCCCTCTTCATACAAGCTAATAAAGCGAAGCACCCTTTCGTACGAAGGGTTCTTGCGTATCAGCCTTTCGATATCTGCGATATTTGTTGAAACGTCGGTGTTGGTTTTTAGGGTGACAGGGGGAAGCAATGCATGAATCTTTTTGCCAAATTCCGTCACGAACAGCTTAACGTTATGCGTTGTACGTCCGTGATGTGATTCCACTGATCGCACGAATAGATTTTCATCAACCAGCCAACGCACAGCAGCTCTAAATTTTTCGACAGTCATGGTTGTATCTCGCATTTCCATAAGCTTCTGCATTCCTGAAGCTGCATTTTTCATGACAATTTCAAAGACTCTTCTGAGCGTGGGATTCTCAATGATCTCGCGACGAACAAAAAATTCTTTTTGAGAATGATCCACAGACATAACCTATTTGAGGAAAGGAAGGTCGCGTGCTCGTTCTGTAAGATCATAGAACCACTGGCTGCCGTCTTGCCGAAGGATGACCGCGCCATAGTGCTTTAATGTATCTGCCATTTGTTTCGGGCCACCGAAGTTTCCGTATCTGTTCATAAGAACAGAACGCTTAAGAGACTGATGCCTGAGAGCCCTTAAAAAATTGCGAGCGTCAGGATTTTTCCCGCACAGTATTTGTATTGCACTCGCGTTAAAAACTATTTCAGCTGAAGCATTCGGTTTCTTCCTCATGGCAAGGATTTTTTTGAGCGCTTCTCTGCCGCGTGGAGTGATGTTATATCGTACGATGAAGTTTTCTTGCTTCCTCCCCTCACGGATCTTGCCACGCGTAATCAGCGCTGTCGCCGCCAGTTTCCTTGTCGTTTCGATAATGAGTGCGGAATTTTGGACAACGCGCATCAGCAAATCAACCGTACGAAGGTTGTTTGCTCTGCCAATTTCCTCAAAAATTTTTAGACGATGGCGATTGGACATGATGTATTTGATAATCTCATCAAGCGAATCAGCATTTGTCTGACATGTTTCCATGTGGTCATTCTCCGTATTTTCTAAGGCTTGTCAATGATGGATATCGAATGACTGCGCCCATGCGGGCGCAGACCGCAGCCGGGACGGCAGCGGCTGGTGGGGATAGTATGGGCGCAGACCGCAGCGCAGCCGCTAGACAGCCGCTATAAGAATAATTTGGTTCCAGCTGCGCCCGTCCTCGGGCGCAGACTGCCCCGCGGAGCGGGGCAGCAATTCAGCTCGTCACTATTTCTTTCTAAGCTTCCGCATTACTTCGATTCGCTCGTTTATGAGTGAGGATTTCCCAATATCCGACCGAAAGCGCACAGGCCCCCGAACCTTCTCACAAAGCCGCTGGGCGATCGATTCGGCATCACGAAGGGTAGAACCGATGCCAACGATACCGGCGCTCCTAGAGCCACCGAGCAGCAAGCGGCCGTCGTGCTCCTCGTGAATATCGCCGAAGTAGAGGCGAGCGTTATCTGGCATATCGGGGAAATGAACCTCCTGTCCTTTCTGATCTTTGTTCTCGGGGTATCCGAGTGGTGTGATGTATTTGCAGACGGTTGCTTTCTTTTCGAATTGAACAAGATCATCCGTCAGCTCTCCATCCAAAATTCCCTGACAAATGTGCACGAAGTCGGAGGAGAGAATTGGGAGAAGATTGAGTGCCTCGGGATCACCGAAGCGAGCGTTGTACTCGATCAATCGCACGCCGTCTTTCACGGCGATAAATCCACCGTACAGAATTCCTTTGTAATCCGCTCCGCATTCTTTCTTGAGTGCCGCTGCGGTGAGACGATTGATTTCTTTCGCGCGTGCGATATCGGATGCCTCGAGGAAGGGGAGTGAGTGATTGGCATCGGTGATCGTTCCCATGCCTCCGGTATTGGGGCCAGTGTCACCCTCATACGCGCGCTTGTGATCCTGCACGGCAGGCATATCGACAACTTGTGTGCCGGAAACAAAGGAAAGCAGACTGAATTCCACGCCAATCAATTTTTCTTCGATGACGACACGCCCGCATTCCTTCATGCATTCCTGTGCATAGGCGACGCCATCTTCGATGTTGCCTAAATGATCACCAGAGACCTTTACGCCCTTGCCGCCCTTCAGTGCGTCATACTTTACGACGTAGTTCCCCCCCAATTCTTGATCAATAAATGTATACAAAGACTTTTTCTCTTCCTTTAGGGCTCCGTGCGAATTCAGACCCCTCGAAAAAACTCGGAATTTCGGCGAAGCATCGATGCCGTGCTTTGCAAGCAGCTCCCGCGTGAAGCCCTTGCTCGACTCGATCCTCGCGAGTGACTTCCTGGGTGCAACCGTCGGGATTCCAATGCCTTCGAGAACATCCGCAAGACCCGCGCCGATCGGATTGTCAGGTCCTATGATCGCAAAATCCGGTTTTTCGTTCTTCGCGATCTCGACGATTGCGGGAAAATCCATAATGTTCACAACAAATTGTTCCGCTGCAATCGCGCGAATACCGGGATTCCGATTTGCGCAGATGGAAATGATTTCAGGTTTCTTTTTGCTTCGTGAGAGTGCGTCGGCAAGTGCGTGACCACGGGCTGAAGATGTTATCAGCAAAATTTTCATCTAGATGAGCGTCATTGCCTTATAGGCCTCGCCCTCCTCATCACTCGACATGTTGTGCTCCGCGCGTGATTGGTTCCGGCCACTCCCAAGCTCCAGCAGCAATTTCTTCGTAATCTCGGGTGTTGCGTAGCGGCCGTTGAAGCAGCCGGTGCAGAGTTTCTGGAGTTTGCGGTTGCCCGCGCGAATCGCCCCCACCATGTCCTCAACCGATGCGTAGAAAAGTTCATCTGCCCCGATGATTTTTCGGATTTCCTCAATACTGTGGTGTGCTCCCACAAGCTCATCGGTGGTCGGAATGTCGACACCATACGGGCAAGGGCCTTTGATTGGCGGGGATGCGGATGCAAAGAAGACTTTTTTGGCGCCGGCCTCGCGCGCCATTTCGACGATCCTTTTGCTCGTATTGCCGCGGACAATCGAATCATCGACGAGCAGCACATTGTTACCGCGGAATTCCAATTCAATCGGATGGATCTTAAAGTGGAGGCTGCGCTGACGCATCAATTGTCCCGGCATGATGAACGTGCGGCCGATGTAGCGGTTCTTCACGAATCCCTCGCGGTAACGCACCTTGATCCTATCCGCGAGGCCCGCGGCGGCGGCGCGCGACGAATCGGGAATCGGAATGACAGAATCAATCTTGATCCCGGATCTCTGAATTTGTTTCGCCAGAGATTCCCCCATACGGATGCGCGCCTTGTAGACGGAAACTTTATCGAGAATCGAGTCAGGCGCAGCCAGGTACACCCATTCAAACGCGCAGGGGGACAACGTGCCGCGCATGCACACGCGCGCGTGGACGCGATTCTTTGCATCGATGAATATCGCTTCGCCGGGTTGCAGGTCGCGGACGAACTCGTACCCGAGCGGCTTCATCACCGTATTTTCCGAGCAGAGGATGTATTCCTCCTTCATGCCGAACTTGCGCTTGCCCATCTGGAGCGGGCGAATGCCCGAGGGATCGCGGAACGCCAGGATCCCGTGACCGCCGATGAGGGCGACTGCGCTGTAGCTCCCCTGGCATTTGTGATGGACTGTGCGCACCGCGCGGAAGATGTGCTCGGCCGTGAGCTTGATCGGGCGCTGTTTCTGGAGCGCGAGCGCGAACACATTGAGAAGCACCTCGGAATCCGAGTTCGTGTTCAAGTGCCGGAAATCGGACTGGAGGAGATCTTTGGCGAGGCTCTTCGCGTTCGTCAGGTTGCCATTGTGCGCCAGCGCGATGCCGAATGGGGAATTGACGAAGAACGGCTGCGCCTCGAATTCGCTGGAACACCCCGCCGTCGGATACCGCACATGGCCGATACCCATGGGGCCTTTGAGCCGTTCGAGCGAGCGCGTGTGAAACACATCACGCACCATCCCGTTCGCTTTCTTCAGGTGGAATTGGTTGTTGAACGTCACGATGCCGGCCGCGTCCTGGCCTCTATGCTGCAGCACGATGAGCCCGTCATATAAATCCTGGATCGCATCGCGGTATCCCGATACTGCGAGGATGCCGCACATGCGCTAGAGGGGAAAAAGTGGAACACAAAAGAAGGCCTGCCGGGGAATCCGAAAGGCCGACCGCTTCCTCATGGGGAGCTCCATGGATACAGTTTAGGGAGGTTTGGGCCTGATGCAAGGAGAAGGAAGTGATATAAGCGAGAAAGGTAAGAAAAGGCAGAAAAGGCAGAAGGGTTCCCTGCTCTTCGTCCTCTATTTCATCCATTTCTTCTCGCTGCGTTCCTTCGCCCTCACACAATTCCTTATTAAACTTGCAACCGTCATCGGGCCGACGCCGCCGGGAACGGGCGTAATCCACGATGCGATCTCTTTGACTGCTTCGAAATCCACATCGCCGGTGAGCGTTCCTTCACGATCCCGGCTCATGCCGATGTCGACAACGACAGCGCCCGGTTTCACCATCGCACCGGTGATGAACCGCGGCTTGCCGACGGCGACGCAGAGCAGATCCGCGGTTGCTGCGACTTCCGCGATGTTCTTCGTGCGACTGTGGCACACCGTCACCGTCGCGCCGCGATTGAGGAGCATGATCGCGAGCGGTTTCCCCACGTGATTGCTGCGTCCGATCACGACTGCATGTTTACCTTCGATCGGTATCTTGAAATGTTCCAGAAGTGCGATGACGCCGGATGGCGTCGCAGGGGGCAAGTGCTCGAAGGCGACGGACAGAAATACTTTGCCGAGGTTGTAGGCGCCAAAGCCGTCGATGTCCTTCCTTGGGTCAATCGCTTTGATGATGTCCGGCGCGTTCGCTTCCAAATGTTTCGGGAGCGGCAGCTGCACGATGAAGCCCGTCACATCGGGATCCTCATTGAGTTCGGTGACGACGTGCATGAGCTCTTCGAGCGTTGTCGAATTGTTCAGATGCCGGTGTTCATGCCGGAGCCCGACTGCCTCACAGCTTTTGAGTTTCTGCTTGATGTAGCTGCTGCTCGCAGGGTCGTCGCCGACTTGCACGATCGTGAGCTTCGGATCGAGCTTCGCGATCTTCACTTTCAGCGGCGCGAGCAGCGCGTCCGCCGCTTCACGGCCGTTGAAGAGCTGAGCAGTCATGGAACTATCGTATACCAAAACGATGCAGCGGGAGCGAATTTGAAAAAATAATTGTAGGACAGGAACGTTCCTGTCCTACAATTCTTTTTTCAAATTCGCTCGTCCGATAATTTATGAGGGCAGCATGTTCCGGATTTCCTTCGCCGTTTCAAATATGCTCTCCGATGTATCCACGACTCGAATGTTCGGATCACCCTCCGCGAGCCTCTCGTACGCGTCATACACGTGGCCGCGCAGCGCCTCATGTTCCAGCGCGTCTGTGAAATTTCTGCGCGCCATTCGCTCCTCGCAGACCGCCCGCGGGGGCAGGAGGAGCAAGGTGCAATCAGCCTTGCGGAACGGTTCATTGATTTCCTTGAGCCAGCGCACATCGAGGCCGAGCGCAGAACCGTATGCGATCGTCGAGGGAATGTAGCGATCGCAGATGACGATGTTCCCTTTATTCAGTGCGTGTTCGATTTTCTCCACGTGATCCGCGCGATCCGCAGTGAAGAGGAGTTGCAATGCCGCGCCGTTCACGCCTCCTTCTTTCAAAAGTTGCCGAATGCCGAGCCCGATCGGGCCGTCCGTCGGCTCCGTCGTGAGCAATACATCACGCCCTTCCATGCGCAGTGTCTCCGCGAGCAGTTCACTGTGCGTCGTTGTGCCCGCGCCGTCGGGACCCTCGAAGACGATGAAGAGGCCGCTCATGCCAAAAGCATAGCGTACGCTCTAGAACTGAACATAGGTTACTGAGGAGACTTTTGATCCCAAAGAGACCGAGGTTCCTCGGTCTCATCGGGCTCGTCTTAGAAATCCTCCCCCATGCCGCCGGGCATTCCCGGGGCGACGGGTTCTTCTTTCTTCGGGATATCCGTCACGCCGACTTCAAGCGTCAGGAACATCGCGGCGACGGAAGCAGCGTTTTCCAAGGCGCTTCGTGTCACCTTCTTTGGGTCAATGACCATCGCTTTCACGAGATCCTCGTACTTGGCGGTCATTGCGTTGTAGCCGATGTTGCCCTTCTCCGCGCGCACTTTCTCGACGACTACTTTGCCCTCGACGCCCGCGTTGTTCGCGATGTGCATGGTGGGGGCCGTGAGCGCATTGCGGACAATCGCGACACCGACTTTCTCATCCGCGTTGTCGGTCTTCACTTTGTCGAGCGATTCGATCGCGCGGATGTAGGCCGTGCCGCCGCCCGGGACGATGCCTTCGTCCGCTGCCGCGCGTGTGGCAGAGATCGCATCTTCCACGCGGTGTTGCTTCTCCTTCTGCTCGATCTCGGTTGCCGCACCCACCTTCACGACGGCGACGCCGCCGGTCATTTTGGCAAGTCTCTCCTGCAATTTCTCGCGGTCGAAATCCGACTTCGTGTTCTCGAGCGCCGCCTTGATTTCATTCACGCGCGTCTCGATCTCCGACTTTTTGCCGCCGCCATCGATGATCGTGCAATCGTCCTTCGTTGCGACGACTCTGCGCGCGGTGCCGAGATCTTCGATGGTTGCGTTTTCGAGCTTCAAGCCAACCTCCTCCGAGATCACGCGTCCGCCCGTGAGCGCCGCGATATCACGGAGGATCTCCTTTCTGCGATCGCCGAATGCCGGGGCTTTTACCGCAAGTGCGCTGAATGTGCCGCGGAGTTTGTTCACGACGAGCGTTGCGAGTGCCTCGCCATCCACGCTCTCCGCGATGATCACGATCTCCTTGCGGCCGCGCTGCGCGACGGCCTCGAGGAGCGGCAGGATCTCCTGGATTGCGCCGATCTTTTTGTCCGTGATCAGGATGTAGGGCTTCTCGAACACCGACTTCATACCCTGGGGATCCGTGACGAAGTAGTGCGAGATGTAGCCCTGGTCGAACTGCATTCCCTCCACAAATTCCTTCTCGATGCCGAGCGTCTGGCCGGCTTCCACCGTCACGACGCCGTCTTTGCCGACTTCATCAATCACTTCGGCGATCACTTGCCCGATCTCCTCATCTTGCGCGCTGATCGTCGCGACCGCGGCGAATTCCTCCTTCTTTGTGACGGATTTCTTCTGCTGCTCCAAGTGCTTCGATACGGCGTCCACCGCTTTCATGATGCCGTTCTTGATTGCGATCGCGTTCTTGCCGGATCCCAAATGCTTCAGGCCCTCCTGCATGATGGCGTGCGCCAAGACCGTTGCGGTCGTGGTGCCGTCACCTGCGGCGTCGTTCGTTTTCGTCGCTGCTTCCTTCACGAGCTGCGCGCCCATGTTTTCGTATGGATCCGTGAGCTCGATTTCCTTCGCGACGGTGACGCCGTCTTTCGTAACGGTCGGCCCGCCGTACTTCTTTTCGATGCAGACGTTGCGACCGAGCGGGCCCATCGTCGCGGAAACCGCGCGTGCAAGAATCGTGACGCCGCGGAAGATCTTTTCCCGTGCTTCGTTACCGAAGATCAATTGTTTTGCCATGATGAGTGAGGGTTAGGGATAGGGCTAGGGCTAGGGATAGGGCTAGAAAATTTATTGAATGATGCCGAGAACGGAATCGAGATGGAGGATCTTCACTTCCACCGTCTTTCCGTCCTTCGTCGGCAGCTTTACGTCGTCACCGGCGTATTTACCAAAGAGCACCTTATCGCCGACTTTCAGAAATTCCTGGGGGTTCGTGCTGTCCTTCCCAATGCCTCCTTTTCCAAGCGCGAGCACGACGCCTTCCTGCGGCTTTTCCCCCGATGCCGTATCGGGGATGACGATGCCGGATTTCGTCACCTGCTCTTTTTCGAGCGGGCGAACGACGACTCTGTCACCGATCGGTTGAATCGTCACCGAGAGTGTTGCGTCAGCTTTGACCATGGAGAAGTTGGGAAAAGGGAAATTCCTGTCTTGCAAGGAATCAGAGGAAATTTATCAGTCGCTATTTTAGAGTGATAATGGGCGGAGTCAAGGGGCGGGACATCCAATTTTTTTATGAGTCGGACTTTTTGAGAAGTTTTCCATTGTGGCTTATCCCGCATTCCTGCCAATAATCGAGAAGAGATTCCCTTGCGGACTGCCTTACCTGTTGTATTCGCTCTTGTATTAACTGCAATGCTAACATCTCATCATGAGGATGCTCTGCAAGAATGCCCCTAAATACATCCACCCACACATCCCAGCGCTCTCGGATCAATGTAGGTAATAAAGGAAAATTATAGATGGTAGTGAGTACGGGAGTCTCTCCATTCATGAGCTGTATCTGATCCTTCATACATACAGTCTCAAGTTTTTGGCGCGCCTTTTCCTCTGCTTTTTTCTTACGCAAAACTTTCAATGCATTGCGCTTTTTGCGAATGAATTTCTTCGAATCAGGGAGATCATAGTGAGTCAGATCGTTTTCCATGGTCGCGCAGTGTACATTTTTTCATCGTATTTGCGAGTTCATTGTTCAGTGCTGGATTTGTCCTTCCTTCCTGTGGCTCCTCTTGTTGCCATTGGAAGACACGCACCGGCTACGAAAGGTTCATCACCGTTGCGGGCATTGTTTCGATCGGGATCGTGTATCGTTCCGTGATGTCGGGTAATAGTTAGGTTGCAGTGCAGTGGGCCTGCCTACTCCTCGCGTCTGAGCCTCGGAGTCAGAGGCCGGACAGGCAGGCGCACGCACCTTTCAAGAAGGCGACCTCTGCCATAGAATGCACATATGTTGCCGATGTGGCGGAATTGGTAGACGCGCACGCTTCAGGAGCGTGTATCCGCAAGGATGTGAGAGTTCGAGTCTCTCCATCGGCACCATCGATACGTAATTGGATGAGTTTCAAACTATTTCTTTTTCGTCGCGCGCGTCCTGCGCACTGTCGGGGGCAGTGTTTTCCATACGGAAGACCCCGTGTCGTTTTGCAATGAGTCGCGTGAGTATTGTTCGCCGTTTGGCAACGTCAGCACGCCGTACGTCGGAGCAGGGGAGTACATGCTGTCCGCATAGGATCGGATCACGTTTGCGGCAAGACGCATCGTGAGGATGAGTGTCAGCAACACGACGACGCCGAAGAGTGCGGCAACGAGTGCGAACGTCCTATGTGTCATGTGAAGAGTTAAGTGCATTTCTCACTATTATAGCGTTTTTTGGCTTCACCGTACAGTGTGAGTTTTTTGCGTACTGGAGGAAAACACGCCCGCGATGCATACTCTCGGCATACTTCGTTCTCTCAGCACACGTGCGCCGCATACTTCCAGCAGTCTCGCATTCGGCAGAATGGATTCTCCTCGGTCTGCTCATGTTCTCCGTTCTCTGGAAAGGGGGGAAGAGCTTGGAGGCAACCTGGGCGTTCGCCGGTATTGCCGCGTTTCTCTGTTTGCTTTCTTTTTTCCGTGATCGCAAAAGCGCCGAAGCCGATCATGCTCCAAATATTTTGTGGATTCCACTCGCGCTCTTCTTGGCCTGGTCGGTTGTGAGTTTTCTTCTTTCGAGTACGCAGAATTATGGACTCGACGAGATCTTCCGCGATGCGGCGTCTGTACTCCTCTTCCTTTGGGTACTCCGCAAGAGTCATACGGAGGGTTCGCACGTTTTCCGTGAGCGCACGTTCATCGCAATCTTCGTCGCAACGATCCTCGCGTGCGTATTCGGAATTGTTGTCTACGCATTGGAGCCCGTCAGCCGCTTCGTCGGCACGTTCTTCGATTTCCGCTTCAACACGGATTTCTGGCCGAATGCATTCGCGGAATACCTGCTCCTCGCATGGCCGGTCTTCGCATGGTTCGCTCTTCGCGGGGCAACCCGCAGAAGTTTTTTCGTGCGATGTCTGCCGCTCGGGTTCGTGCTCGGCTTCCTCGCGTTGAGTTACTCACGCGGTGCGATCATCGCGTGTCTGGGGCAGTTCATACTCTTCGGCGTTCTTCGTATGTTCGCGCTGCACGGAGGGGAAGCGCACCGGAGCATTCGCAAGATGCGAACTGTCGGGCTTGCGGCCGTTCTCGTCTTCGCAATTGCGGGTTCCGTATTCCTTTCGGTCAATGCGGTGCGTTCGCGCTTCTACCCCGTGCAATCCGTGACCGAAAAAGTGACGTTCACCTCCGTGGAGGGAGATTCTTCCATCACGGAGCGTAGCGCGTTCTTTGGCCAAGCCTGGACGATGGCGATTTCAAAGCCGCTCTTCGGCTACGGCCCCTATAGCTTCCGTTTCGTGCAACCGAGGCATCAAGATGATGTGCTCGCAACATCCGATCATCCGCATAATATTTTCCTGAAACTTGCCGCCGAGAGGGGAATCGTCGCGTCGCTCCTCTTCCTCCTCTTCTTCGTGAGTATTCTTCTCGGCTCCTGGAGGAAACTGCGCCAAGCGGGAGCAGCGGACGGCGATCATCTGTTCATCACAATCTGTTTCGTTTCCATTGCGGGTGTTCTCGCTCACAATCTCATTGATTACAATCTTCAGTTCGTCGGCATCGCGCTCCCGTTCTGGGTGATGCTCGGATTTCTGGCGTCTGAACTTCCGCAGAGTCGCGAGCGTGTCACTGCGAACATGAAGCGGACAGCGGAAGCGATCGTCGCCGCGCTTCTCCTGTTGCTCCTTTTCTACGAGGGAGGCTTCCTCCTCGTCTCTTCCGTCGGCAGGCGCGCATACGCACGCGGCGATCTGGATCGAGCGCAGATCTGGTACGACCGATCACAGTTTGCGGTCTTTAGCCGCGATCTTCACCTTAGCCGAGCACAAATTTTATTCAGGAAATTCCTCTTCACAGAGGCACAAATAGCTATTGATAGGTACTTAGAGCGAAACTCCGAAGACCCTCGTGCATGGCGTATGCAGGGTGACATCGCGTTTGGACGAAAGGACTTCCGCTATGCACTCACGTCCTATAAGTATGCGTTCGTGAGTGATCGATGGAATGATCTAAGCTCGCTGCGGGGGATCGTCATGTCGCTCTCGGCGTTGAATGAGAAATCGATGCTGGATGCTCGTCGGCCAGAGATCGATGCAACACTTCAAAAATTTGCCGATGCGATACAAATGAACACGCACTTCATCGCGCTTGGGTCGAACGTCGAGGAATTCATCGCAATCGTGAATTTGCTCTCGGATATCTATCCCGAAGAAGCGCCGCGCTACGAAACAATGGGCGCCGCCGTAGAACGTCATGCCAAGGAAGAACGCGCAACGTTGAGCGCACGGCCGTCGGGGTATTTGTGGTAAAAAACTGCTACTCTTTCCCTATGCATGGTTCGACTCCGCTCACCACAGGGACGACCTGTGTCAACGCGTGGTGTCGGAAGGGCTTTGACGTTTCGGAGGAGGATCTCGCATTCCTTGAAAAAGTTTCACCGGAATTCGGCGGCAAGAAATTTCTGATTCCACCGCCGACGCGTTGCCCCGATTGCCGCCAACAGAGGAGGAGCACCCACATCAATGAGTTCAATCTCTACAAACGCACATGCGATCTGACAGGCAAGGACATCATCGCGGATATTCACCCCTCCGCGCCCTACAAAGTCTACGATCAAGAGGTCTGGTACTCGGATGCGTGGGATCCTCTTGCATACGGTCGCGAGTTTGATTTCACGCGTCGTTTTTTTGATCAGTACTACGATCTCACGCTCGCGGTGCCGCACTTCAATCTCCTTACGGGCTATCAGTACGACGAGAACTGCGACTATACGAATTACGCCGGAAAGAACAAAGATTGCTACCTGATCTTCGACGCTGATGAGAATAGAGACTGTTTCTATTGTTACAGTGTAAATAGCTCGCGGGACACGGCGGATTGCTTTCGCACGCGACTGATGGAACTCTGCTATGAGTGCATTGATTGTTTGCAATGTTATCACTGCCACTTTGTCCAAGACAGTGTGAATTGCCGCGATGCACTGTTCCTCAAAAACTGCATCGGCTGCAAGAACTGCCTCATGTGTATGAATATCCGAAACAAAGAGTATTGCATTCGGAATGAGCAGGTTTCGAAGGAGGAATTTGAAGCCGCTCGCGCATCACTTCAAAGCCGAAGTGTCATCAATGCGGCAAAAAAACATTTTGATGAGTTTGTTTTGCAATTTCCGAATAAGGCACTCCACGGCACGCAGAATGAGAATGTGTTCGGCGATTACTTGAGCGAATCCAAGAACGCGCGCACTTGCTTCGATTCAACGCGCTTGTGGGACGCGGCCTACGTTTGGAGGTCCTTCATGCCCGTGAAAGATGCAATGGATTGTCAGGATGTGGGCGACGCGGAGCTGCTCTACGAGTGCAGCGGCCTCGGCTACGCGGCGCATCACACGCTCTTCTCCGCGAACTCCCTCGATAGCATCCGCAATTTCCTGTACTCAACGTTTTGTTTGCACTCGAGCGACCTGTTCGGATGCTGCGGTCTTCGGCACAAGAAATACTGCATCCTCAATACGCAGTACACAAAGGAGCAATATGAGGAGCTCATGCCGCGCATCATCGCGCACATGCAGAGTACGAAGGAGTACGGAGAATTTTTCCCGGTGCAGCATTCTCCCTTCGCGTACAACGAAACCCAAGCACAGGCGTACTACCCAATAACGAAGGAAGAAGCGACGGAACGCGGATGGAACTGGCGCGAGAAAGACCCGCGGGATTATCTGCCACAGACGTATGCTGTTCCCGATATTATTTCCGAGGTAGGGGATGACGTTCTGAAGGAAATACTCGCGTGCGCGACGTGCGGGAAAAATTACCGCATCATCGCAAAGGAACTCGCGTTCTATCGTCAGAAAAATCTTCCGCTTCCGCTTCACTGTTTCGATTGTCGCCATACTGCTCGTAGAAGTAAGCGAAATCCGCGTGTTCTTTTCGATCGAGAATGTATGAAGTGCCAGACGCCGATCAGGACGACGTACGCACCGGAGAGACAGGAGATTGTGTATTGTGAATCTTGTTATCTGAAAGAAGTGTATTAGGTTCCAGGAATCTTCTTAAATTCCGCAGCCGGGACGCCGCGTCCCGGTATACTTCCCCTATGCGAAAAACATGCGCCAATGCATGGTGCAAACAGGACTTCGAGGTCACAGATGCTGATCGTGCGTTCTACGATCTCATTTCGCCCGTGATTGCGGGGAAGAAGTACGCGATTCCAGAACCAACGCTCTGCCCTGACTGCAGACAACAGCGCAGGCTCGGCCACTGTAATGAACGCAATCTGTACGCAGGGATGTGTGGTCTCTGCAAGAAGCGAACGCTCACGCAGTTTCCACCGGAGAACGGACAGGTCTTCTACTGCTCTGCGTGTTGGCACAGCGATACGTGGGACGCGCATGACTATGGTCGAGACATCGATTGGAATCGTCCATTCTTTG
>CAZUFJ010000068.1:0-2857 GCA_964619805.1 uncultured Candidatus Peribacteria bacterium
CAGCTACTTATTGCTGCATACCGGACTATGCCAGGAGTATCTCGAAATCCTGCGAATTCTTCCTCGGAAAGAATTTCTCGAACAGTTTTCTCCACGGTGCGAAGGAAGGCGCGCGGATCGGAGCAGCTATTTATGGCTGCATACCGGACTATGCCAGGAGTATCTCGAAATCCTGCGAATTCGTCCTCGGAGTGAATTTCTTGAATTATTCTCTGAGCAGCTCGAAGAAAAGCACGGGGATCTGCGGAGTGTCCAATAGCTGCATCTCGCACAATGCCAGGATTGTTTCTTAATCCTGCGAATTCTTCCTCCGAAAGAATTTCTCGAACAGTTTTCTCCACGGTGCGGAGGAAGGCGCGGGGATCTGAGGAATTATTCAAAGCTGCATACCGAACCATGCCAGGAGTGTCTCGCAATCCTGCGAATTCTTCCTCGGAAAGAATTTCTTGGACTGTCTTCTCAAAAATGCGGAGGAAGGCACGGGAATCGGAGCAAACATTCATGGCGGCATACCGGATTACGCCAGGAGTATCTCGCAACCCTGCGAATTCTTCCTCCTGCAATATGAAACCCACTGGCTCCTGAGCCAGAAGTGTAGAACCTACAAATTTATTATGTGAAAGCTTAAGTAAACTCTGATTAATAGCGATTTCATAGAGTAATAATATGTATACACCACGCCGCACTTCGTTATTTTTTACTGTAATTTTTCTCCGTCGGCAAAGTTCTTCGTAGCGTTCCGTAAGTGTATATAGAACTTCATCCTCAATTTCGAGTGCTCGCGCTACGGGCAATATTGTTGCAACCGTATGCTGATGATCTTTGAGATTCTCTTCTGACAAGTGAGTCTTTCCACCAAATTTTTTTCCTGTTTCTTTATGCAAAGACCTGACGTTGTCTAACATCATTCTCGCTTCATGGAGAAGTTCATTGTTCACTATAACAGATTAACACTTTATATATTTTTGTCAAAAATCAAGGGCGTATTATCGCTTCAGGACGGCCAAAAACGCATCTTGGCTGAGCATGACTCGTCCCATCTGTTTCATCCGTTTCTTCCCTTTCTTCTGCTTCTCCAGGAGCTTCTTCTTGCGCGTCACGTCGCCGCCATACAGGTAGCCCGTGACGTCCTTGCGGAATGCGGAGACGGTTTCGCGCGCGACGATCTTGCCGCCGATTGCGGCCTGAATCGGAATCGGGAATTGCTGCTTCGGAATCACGTCTTTCAGTTTCTTACAAACGATGACACCGACATCGTGCGCTTCGCTCCTGTGCACGATGGTGCTCAGCGCCTCTGCAGGATCGCCGAGGAGCAGGATTTGTAATTTCACCAAATCCCCTGCGCGATAGCCGAGCAGCTCGTAGCTCATCGAACCGTAGCCCGACGTCGCGGATTTCAGTTGATCGAAGAAATCGAGCACGATCCCTTGGAGCGGCACTTCGAACGCCAGAAGCGCGCGGTCGGCATCCAGGTACTCCAGTGACGTATAGTTGCCACGGCGACTCTGTGCCAACTGCATGACGGCGCCGACATCTTCCTTGCGACAGACGACCTCCAATTTCACCCACGGCTCGCGCACTTCCTTGATGACGGTCGGATCCGGAAAATCCGCAGGGTTGCTGATGCGCGCAGTGTCCGGCTCATCATCCTTCAGGAGGCTCGTGCGGATCACCTCGCCCGGATTCTTCACCGCAAGCTGCACTTCGTAGAGCACGCTCGGCGCGGTGATCACCAGGTCGCAGTTGTATTCGCGTTCCAAACGTTCCTGGATGATATCCATGTGCAGGAGACCGAGGAACCCGCAACGAAATCCGTTGCCGAGCGCGGCATTGCGTTCGGGTTCGAATTTGAGTGCTGCGTCATTCAACGCCAGTTTCTCGAGCGCCACGCGCAAATCCGGATACTGGTCGGCTTGCGATGGATAGAGCCCCGCAAACACCATCGGCTGCACTTCTTTATAGCCCGGAAGAGGCTGCAAATCAGGAGACGAAGTAACCGTGTCACCGGTGCGAACCTCGGCGGCATTCTTGGCTCCCGTCACGATGTAGCCGATCTGCCCCTCCGAGAGTTCCTCATCCGACGAATACTTCGGCGTGAAGTGCCCGACCTCCTGCACTTCGAAATGCGTTTTTGTTCCAAGCAGATGGATTTTTTGTCCTTTGCGGAACGCACCCTCGAGAATACGCACGTATGCGACAATGCCGCGGTACGTATCCATAATCGCGTCGAAAATGAGCGCGCGGGAAGGAGGCTCCGACGTATCCGCGGGTGCACTCTTCTGCACCGTCGGAGGAGGAATGCGATCAATGACTGCCACGAGAACATCCTCCACTCCCCTGCCCTCCTTCGCGGAAATGCGAAGGATGTCTTCTTTCGGGCAACCGAGGAGCCGCATTACTTCGCCACTCACGCGCTCAGGATCCGCTGCAGGCAGATCGATTTTATTGAGGACGGGAATCATTGTGAGGTTGTGCTCGAGCGCCATGGTGAGAACCGCGAGCGTCTGAGCTTGGATCCCTTGCGATGCATCCACGAGCAGAATCGCCCCCTCGCACGCGACCAGGCTTCGGCTTACCTCGTAACGGAAATCCGTGTGCCCCGGCGTATCAATGAGATTCAACTCCACGCCTTTGTAGTTCATCCGCACCGGCGTCAATTTAATCGTGATACCGCGCTCACGCTCCAAATCCAACATATCAAGATGCTGTTCTTTGAGCTCGCGCTTCTGGAGCGTGCCCGTGACTTCCATCAACCGATCGGCAAGCGTCGACTTGCCGTGATCAATATGCGCGATGATGCAGAAATTCCGTATATCCATGCTCCTATGGTAGGGCTTGGGCTAGGGCTTGGGCTAGG
>CAZUFJ010000069.1:0-3507 GCA_964619805.1 uncultured Candidatus Peribacteria bacterium
TGGCAAATCGTGATGTTGGAATCAGTATCTGTGGCGTCGTTGTCGGCGTTCTGCTTGGTGCAGGTTCTGTCCTCTACGCCGAGGACGCGCGGCTCGGTGCGAGTTCCACGAATGTCGCATACCGCGAGGCGCCGAATGCCTCGGATTACAATGCGCGCGATGTTCAACGCAATGCCCAAAAAGCTTTCCGCGACGACCTCAAGAACGTTGGTCGTCCTCGGCAGCTCGACCAGAGTGAGCCCGTCCGCCAGGTCGAGGCGGTGGACAGCTCGGACTGTGGTATTGCGAAGTCCATTACTGCGGAGTACCGCGCTACGCTCAACGCTGTCATTCCGAACGAACAGGAATTCGAGAAGTTCACGAAGAAGCTCGTGCAGAACCTCGATGCAACGGTGCAGAGCTATTGCGGCGAACCGGAAAAGGGGCGCTAATCTCAAGAAAACTCAAAGGAGGGGTGCGCGCCTCGCGCGCCTCTCCTTTTTAGCTTGCCTTCAAGCCAAACCTTCGGTACCGTACCCCGAAATCCCATGGCCAAGCCGAACCTCATCCTGCCGGCGTCCAAGAACCCCAAGGATTTCGTCATCGCGACGATCGGCAGCCACAGCGCACTGCAGATTTTGAAGGGCGCTCGCGACGAAGGCATGCCGAACCTCGTGATTTGTAAGAAGGGAAAGGAGCGCCCGTACAAGGCGTACGGTGTCGCGGATGAAATCATCCTCGTCGACGACTGGGCCGACTGGAACGAAGCATTGGAGGAGGAACTGATCAAGAGGAATGCCATCGTCATTCCACATGGTTCCTTTATCTCGTATATGGGGCACGAGCGCGTGAAGAAGATGCAGACGATGTACTATGGAACCAAGGAGATTCTCCAGTGGGAATCGGATCGGTGGATGGAGCGGGAATGGCTCTCGAAGGCCGATATCCTCCTCCCTCGCGTGTTTGAGAAACCGGCGGACATTGATAAACCGGTGATCGTGAAATTCCACGGCGCCGGGGGCGGGTTCGGTTACTTCGTCGCGAAATCGCCTGAACAATTTGAAGAAGTGAAAAAGAAGAAGTATCCGGACGAGACCGATTTTGTCATTCAGGAATACATCGTCGGCGTTCCCATCTACATCCACTACTTCTATTCGCCGATCACGGGGGAGCTCGAGATCATGAGCATGGACAAGCGGTACGAATCCAATGCGGATTCTATCGGGCGCATCAGGGCGGAGGACCAGCTGGCGGCGAACATCTACACGTCGTACACGATCGTCGGCAATATCCCGCTCGTCATCCGCGAGTCGCTGCTACCAGAGCTCTTCGAAATGGGGGAAAGAGTTGTGAAGGTCAGCAAAGAACTCTGCGGCAAAGGGCTCTTCGGCCCCTTCTGTCTGGAGACGATCATCACCAGGAAGCTCCAGATCTTCGTCTTCGAAATCAGCGCGCGTATCGTCGCGGGCACGAATCCGTTCATCGAAGGCTCTCCGTATACTGCTCTCAAGTATGACGTACCAATGAGCACCGGCAGGCGCATTGCGCGTGATATCAAGCAAGCGATCGAGAAGGGAAGACTGGGTGAAGTTCTTGGCTAGTCGGACAAGAATTATGAATTACGAATTAGGAATAGCATCTTCTTCTTCTCTTTCCCTCCTTCATAATTCTTGATTCTTCATTCATAATTCCCGCATGGACGTCTCTCAACTCCTCTCCGGCTACGATCAGAAGAAGCTTACCATCGGCGTGCTCGGAGGACACAGTGCGCTCGATGTCTGTCATGGGGCCAAGCAGCAGGGATTTGCGACGCTCGCGATCGCACGAAAGGGGAGGGAGCAAACGTATGAAAAATATTACCGGACGCACGACGGGCGCGGATGTGTGGATGCAACAATTGTCGTAAAGGAATTCCCTGATGTTCTCCAAAAAAATATTCAGGAAACGCTTCGGAAAAAGAATACGATCTTCGTTCACAACCGCTATTTTTGGGTCTACTTCGATGATTTCTCTCGGGTGGAGAATGACTTCCGTGTTCCGATCTTCGGATCACGCACGCTTCTGAAGTTAGAAGAGCGCGATGGTTCGGCGCGGCTCACCACAGGTCAGCCGTTCAATCAGTACGATCTTCTGAAGAAAGCGGGCATCCGGACGCCGAACATCTTCAAGAAGCCGGAAGACATGGATCGCCTCTGCATCGTGAAGGCAAGCGAGGCCGAACGCGGGTATGAGCGGGCGTTCTTCCTCGCGGGGAGCAAGGCTGCTTGGGAATCCGAAGGCTCACGCCTCGAAAAAGAAGGCGTCGTCAGTTCCAAATGGAAGAGTGCAACAATTGAAGAATTCATAGTCGGTGCACCGGTGAATTTCAATTTCTTCTACTCGCCGCTCACGGGCGAGCTTGAATTACTCGGAACTGATACGCGTCGCCAAACGAACCTGGATGGATTTCTCCGCATGACGGCGGATCAGCAGACCGCAACGCTGAAGCATATGCCGCTCAAGATGATCGAAACGGGTCACATCGCCGTCACCGTGAAAGAATCGATCCTTGAGAAAGCGTTCGAACTCGGTGAAAAATTTGTGAAGGCAACGCAGTCACTTCCGAAGAAGCTCGATCCCAGCGGCAAAGGCATCATCGGGCCTTTTGCACTTCAGGGTGCTGTGGTTGCGGAGGAAGGGAAGGAAGATATCGTCATCTTCGATGTATCGCTGCGCATTCCCGGTTCCCCAGGAACAGCGGCGACGCCGTACTCAGGATATTTGTACGGAAAATCGATGAGTGTGGGTGAACGCATTGCACTGGAAATCAAAAATGCGGTTGCAGAATCTGCTCTCGAGAAAATTATTACATGAAATCACGACGGGATTTGCCCGCCCATTTCCTCTGCTTGCGTCTTTATTTGCTTGGACATGTGAAAGGTTCGTGCAGCCTGCTTTGATGATCCTTTTGCGGCCATCGTCTGCGCTTCTTGTTCCAGCTTTGTCCCTATTCCTCTGTAAATTTTCTGTATCCGATTACCGACGCTTTCATGAGCTCTGTCGCGCTTTTCGCGTAATCGTCGAGATGTTTCCTGACCCTGTGTCCTAAACTGAATTGCAACTACCGCAGGAGGTTCTATCTGATGATCTGCCGATGGAACTTCTGCCTTTGAAAGTTGCGGCATTCCTTCGACTGCCACGCGCAGTTCTTCACGTATGCCCCCCAAAGCTGCGTGCAATCGAGAGTTTTGTTCGGGGCTTTGTTGTGGCAATGATGACCTTCCCTGATCTAAATCATCGAGCATCCTCCATGCCACAGCAGGAGAAAATGGCACGCATCGAATGTAAAATTGAGTGCGGATGTTTTCAAGCGCAGCGTGAACGTCATCTACTAATGTATTTCGTAGCAACTGGCCATGCCGTGTAAATCCCGGAGGCACGAGCTGAATATGATTGCCTGTCTTTTTGTCGATAGGAGCCATAGAGGAATTGGGATGTATTGAAGCATAAGCCGCAACAAAAGCAAGAATGGTGAATCAGAATTGATTT
>CAZUFJ010000070.1:0-16850 GCA_964619805.1 uncultured Candidatus Peribacteria bacterium
AGACACAGGAAGTAAAGATATATCTGCAGAAGCCTTCGCGGTTATGAAAAGCGATGTCATTCCGACGAGCAGAATGAATCCAATGGAGAGGCTCGTTTGGAGTCGGGTCATAGAAAAAAAAGGGAGTGGATGAGTCTACCCGCAGAGGCATTCATGTCAACCGTGCTTGGCATCGGTACAATGCCCTCCTATGAAGCACTATTTCTATCTCGCTCGCTGTGCCGATGGATCACTCTATGCGGGCACATGTTTTGATCTCGCCGCCCGCGAACAGAAACATAATGAAGGAACCGGAGCCAAATACACGCGCGGCCGCGGACCCGTGCAGATCATCTATCACGAAGAATTTTCAACACTGAGCGACGCGCGAAAACGCGAAGCGCAGGTGAAGCGACTACCAAAGGCACGGAAGGAAATGCTCCTGCGGAAAATTTGATCGTTTGGAAATCCATTCCGGGACGCGGCGTCCCGGCTGCGGGGATTACTTCGACGACCTCTTCCTCTCAAATTCCTTCAAAAGTTTCTTTCGCAAACGGATGCTCTTCGGCGTGATCTCCACAAGCTCATCATCGTCAATGTACTCAAGCGCCTGCTCCAGCGTCATCGGCTGCACCGGCGTCAGGATGATCGCTTCATCCGTGCCCGAGGCGCGCATGTTGGTGAGCTTCTTTCCCTTCGTAAGGTTGACGGACATATCCTGATCCTTCGCGCTTTCGCCGATGATCATGCCTTCGTACATCACGGTACCCGGCACAATGAAGAGCTGACCGCGTTCCTGGATCTTCCAAAGATCGTACGCCGTCGCGGTGCCGTGGAGCATCGACATGATGGACCCGCGCGCCCGGCCGGGCAGATCGCCTTTGTACGGTTCGTAACCGATGAAGCTGTGGCTCAGGATCCCCTCCCCCCGCGTCTCGATGATGAAATCACCGCGAAAGCCGAGGAGCCCCCGCGTCGGCACTTTGAACTCCATGCGTGTGTGAGCGTTCTCGGTCTTCATGTCGACGAGCTCGCCTTTGCGCCGACTCAAGGAATCAATCGTCACGCCCGTACATTCCTCGGGCACATCGATGATCACCTGCTCGACCGGCTCTTCTTTGCCCTGCGGACCCTCACGCGTGATCACCTCCGGGCGCGATACTTGCAGCTCGAATCCCTCGCGGCGCATCTGCTCGATCAGAACCGACAGGTGCAGCTCGCCGCGACCCGACACCTTGTAACTATCCGCCCGGCCGCTGTCCGGTACGGACGGGTCGCTGTTCGGGACATCCTCGAACATGAGCCCCACGTTCGTCTCGCGCTCTTTTTCCAATCGCTCCTTGATGTGGCGCGTGGTCACGAGCGTTCCTTCCTTGCCCGCGAAGGGAGAATTGTTTACAAGGAACGTCATCGAGACAGTCGGCGGATCGATCTTGATCGCGGGGAGCGACGGTGCGTCCTCCTGCGTCGTGATCGTCTCGCCAACATAAATATCGGGAATGCCGGCGATCGTGACGATGTCACCGGCATCGGCGGTCTGCACCTCGACGCGTAGGAGCCCCTTATTGACGAAAATCTTGCTGATCTTGCCCGCTCTCGTCGGCTTTCCGTCGTTCTTCACAAATACTTTGTCACCAGACGTGAGCGTGCCTTCGTACACGCGGCCGATTGCCAGACGCCCGAGGTAGTTATCGTACGAGAGCGTGCTCGGCTGCATGCGAAATACTGCATCACGGTTCTGTGCCGCAGGAGGAACTTTCTCGAGGATTAATTCGAAGAGCGGCGTTAAGTCGGTGGAGGTATCCTCCAGTTTTCGCTTCGCGATGCCTTCGCGCGCGATTGTAAAGAGGTATGGAAAATCGAGTTGGCGGTCATTCGCGCCGAGCTTCACGAACAGATCGAACACCATATCCACCACCTTCATCGCGCGCGCGGCGGGCTTGTCGATCTTGTTGATGATGACGATCGGATTGATGCCGAGCTCGAGGGATTTTTTGAGCACGAATTTCGTCTGCGGCATGGGGCCTTCCTGCGCATCGACAAGCAGGAGCACCGAGTCCACTGTGCGGAGGATGCGCTCCACTTCCGATCCGAAGTCCGCGTGCCCCGGCGTATCCACGATATTGATCTTGCAATCCTTATAATGGATCGTCGCGTTCTTTGCATAGATCGTGATGCCGCGCTCACGTTCCTGAGCATTGCTGTCCATGATCAGCTCCCCAACGATTTCATGCGCATTGAACGCGCCGCCCTGCTTCAGGAGCGCATCCACGAGGGTTGTTTTCCCATGGTCAACGTGCGCAATAATTGCAATGTTCCTGATTTCCATGCGTGTAATGGAGGGGGGCGATACCTGCCCGTCGTAGTCCCGCAGGCGCGGGACGAAGTCGGGTTTCGGATTTCCATGGGGAGGCAAAAGACGCGCTACTGTAGCTTCCAAATGAGGAGAATGCAATGATGGGAGGCGTGAAGATTGCTCTCGTACACGAATTATTGACGATGCGCGGCGGGGCCGAACGCGTGCTCCGTGTGCTTGCGCGGATGTTTCCGGATGCCCCGATGTACACACTCCTCTATAACGAACGGAAACTCGGCGACTGGTTTCCCCGGGAACGGATACGAACGAGTGCGCTTCAGAAGATGGGTGAACGCCTCTCCTTTAATCATCACTTGTACTTAAAAAAATTTCCCGCCGCCGTCGAGGCGTGGGATTTTTCTGAGTTCGACGTGGTGCTCTCGACATCATCTGCATTCGTCCATGGGATTATTACAAATAGTGCTCCGCTGCATCTTTCCTACATTCACTCCCCTGCTCGCTACCTGTGGGATCGCACGCACGATGTGCTCGCACGCGCGGGGCGCGGACCGATTGGATTTCTGAAGAAACGACATTTGGAGCGCGCATTTCACAACCTCCGCATTTGGGATGCAGAGGCCGCAGACCGGCCGGACAAACTTCTGAGTGCCTCGAAAGAAGTGCAGCGGCGAATCGAACTCTATTGGCGACGCGAAAGCGATGTGCTGCATCCGCCGGTGAGTGATCGTTGGTTTGAAAAGAATGTTTCCTCCGTAGCCGGGGTTCATGAACCCCGGCTACGGGACTTCTATTTGGTTGTTTCCACACTTGTTCCCTACAAGAGAATCGAGATCGCAATCGAAGCTGCGAACAAATTAAAATGCGATCTCGTCATTGTCGGCGAAGGACCGGATGCCAATCGGTTGAAGCGCCTCGGAGGCCCTACGGTTCAATTCCTCGGATTTCAGAACGAAGAAAAATTGAGGGAGCTCTACCACGATGCGCGCGCCGTGCTGTTCCCCGGGGAAGAAGATTTTGGTCTCGTGCCGCTCGAAGCAATGGCCTGTGGCACACCGGTGATCGCGTACCGCAGTGGCGGCGCACTCGAGACCATTGTCGAATCCGCAACGGGAGAATTTTTCGATGAACCGTCCGCCGCGTCCCTCCTCGATGCGATCGAGCGGCTCGCATTGAAATCGTACGATGCTTTGCTGCTTCGGGAACACGCGCGGCATTTTTCGGAAAGTGTATTTACGAAGAAACTCGGGAGCCACATTGCAAAACTCATGGATTCGACCCATACTGCGCATCCATGAAATACGCAGCGATAGGAGCGGCCATTCTTGTCGTCCTCGTGGGCATCGGATTCTTTGTGACGGATGCGATCATGCGAAATCAACCCGGATCAAAGATCATCGGCGTACTCGAAACATTTGAAAGCCCGAAGCTCGGCATTCAGATCGGACACCCCAAAGGATGGGATGCACAGGAGGAGGGAGGCGGGATCTACTTCGTGTCGCCCAAGGAAAACAACGCGGATGCGGTGCGCGAGAACGTGAACCTGGTCGTGGAAATTCTTCCCGAACGGCAGAAACTCGAGGAGTATACGAAGAATGTGCTCGCGGAGGTGGCCGATTTGAAAGGTTACAAACTCCTCGATTCCACGTCGCGCAGGATCGGCACACTTGCGGGATTCGGCATCGCGTACTCCGCGAATATTCAGAATCACGAACTGCAGTTTGAGCAAGTCTGGGCACTGAAAGACAAGAAAGCCTACATCCTTACGATCGCAGCAAGCCCGGAGACGATGCCCCAGTACTCGCGCGTGTTCGCGCGCATGTTGAAGACATTCAAGATTCTTCCTGTACCCGCGAAACCGTAAGCACTGAAACGGATCCCGCCTTCCGGTCTCTGACTCCGAGGCTCAGACTCGAGGAGTAGGCAGGTTGCGCCTCCGATGGAACTCCACTACACTTTCCTGTAATCCTTCCGAACGCTCCTCATGATGATGCGCACGCTTGTCTCCACGATCACGGCTCTCTCGCTCCTCGCGCCGACGCTCGCTTCCGCCGCACGCTACGGCGTCTACACGCGTCCTACGGCACGCGTGTACAGTCGTCACCTGCTTAAAAACACACGCGCTCAGGTTGCATCGCAGCTCACGCGCCCCGAGCGTCCACTCCCGATCATCGCCATGAAGATGTTCGAGAGCATCGACGCAAAGTTCACGATCGGCTCCCCCACAAACTGGCAGGTGATGGAGGGCTTCATGGGAACGGTCGTCTCGTTCCTGTCGCCGCTCACGAGCTCCGCGGACACCCTGACGGAGAACGTGAACATCATCGTGCAGCCGCTGGAGGAAGAGCTCTCGCTCGCCGAAGCTTCACGCGTCGCGCTTTCCGAATTGAAACAGATCGAGAATTTCCGCCTGCTCGAATCGACGACGATTGTCATTGATAAGACCGCGGCCCGCGCCATCGTCTACACGGGTGGATCGGACTCGGTCCTCAAGTTCAAGCAAGTCTGGACGATCCGCCGCGGATCGTTGTATGTTTTCACGTTCGCCTCATCGGTGGATAGCTTCCGCGAGTACGTGCGGATCTTCGACCGCATGATCTCGACGATTCATTTCCAGTAAGAATCAGAGCAGCATTGCTTGCGCGTCCTTCGGGAGTTTCCTCCCGAATTTCGCGTAGGCGCGGCGCGTGACCATCCGCCCCTTCGATGTGCGATCCAGGTATCCCTGCTGCAGCAGGAACGGCTCGTACACGTCTTCGATGGTGTCCTGCTCTTCTGCCAAGATCGCGGCGATCGTGCCGAGTCCTACGGGTCCGCCGCCGAACGCATCCATCAGCGTCTCGAGGATGCGCCGGTCGGTCGCATCCAATCCGTCTTCGTCGATGCCAAGGAGATTGAGCGTCGCCGCGACGGAGCGCAGATCCACCGTCGCGCTCTTCTGTACCTGCGCGTAATCGCGCACGGACCGGAGCAACCTGTTTGCGATCCTGGGGGTCGCGCGCGCCGACCTCGCAATGCGGTGCGCAGCATCGGATGTAAGATCCATGGTGAGGATGCGCGCTGACCTTTCGACAATCAGCTGCATCTCCGCAGCCTCGTAGAAATCCAACTTGAAGGTATGGAGGAACCGATCGCGGAGCGGCGCACTCACCGAACCTGCTTTTGTCGTTGCGGCGATGAGCGTGAAGGGCTTGAGCTGCAGGCGCATCGAACGCGCGGTCGGCCCCTTGCCGATCACGAGATCCAGCGCACAATCCTCCATGGCGGAATAGAGCATCTCCTCCACAATAGGTCGCAGTCGGTGCACCTCGTCAATGAAGAGCGCGTCTCCTTCCTGCAGATTCGTGAGAATCGAGGCCAGATCGCCCGGCTTCTCGAGTACCGGGCCGCTCGTGATCCTGATCTGCACGCCCATCTCGCGCGCGATGATGTGCGCAAGCGTCGTTTTGCCGAGTCCCGGAGGCCCGCTCAAAAGCGTGTGGCCCATCGGCTCGTTCCTGGTCTTTGCGGCGGCGATGTGCACGAGCAAATGCCCCTTGATCTTCGTCTGCCCGATGTACTCGTGAAGCTCGCGCGGCCGCAGTGTTTGAAGCGATGCATCATCTGTCGCCGCTTCCGGACGGACTAAGTTTTTCTTCGAGCTACTCAGTTTCACAGTCATAGGAGGCAAGTATAGAACGACCGATTCGGTATGGGAATAAAGGTGACCGCATTTCAAGGAGTGAGGAGTTAGCTCCCTGCCTTGCAATATCATAAGTGAACCCTCTTTCCTAACCACCTGCTATACTCCAACCCAATGTCCCGCCCCCTTGCCGCTTCCGGTTTCCTCGTTCTCCTCCTCGGCCTCGGCGCGGCCGATGCGTATGTTACGCAGGATCGTATCGCGCTGCCGGAGCAGGACGTTGAAAACACGATGCAGGGCGATGTCACTCCCCCGCCATCCGAGGGCGGTGTGCGCAAGCAGACGGGGCCGGATGTCCGCGCCGTTCTCGCGGAGCTCGCTCTAGCATCGCAGGACGCAACAGACCCGAGCATCATTCGGCGCATCATCCCACCGCCGGGAGCCGTAGAAACGATGATCCTCCTCAAGGACGGCGATCGCATAGGCCTCCTCTCCTACACCGATTCTCCGCAAGTGAAGACATACTTCCTCGCGCTCAAGGAAGCGCTCGGCAGCTCATTCTCCGGTGAAATGTCGGACCTGACGGACGAAACACAGAAGCGCCCGGGCAAGCCCGTCCGAAATTTCCTCACATTCAAGGATCCAGCACTCTCGACGGAGCGTCTCGTCTTCATCCGCGTCCGCGAGCGCCTCTATGAATTCCATGTCGCGGAGGGAAAAGAAGATGTGATATTTCTGTTGGTTGAACGATTAACGGACTAGGTCATGTAGGTATTGTAAGTAAGGTATGTAGAGTAAGTGCCTCGCTTTTTGGCGCAAGAAGCATGTACCACGCCTTTGGATCACCTAACGTACCTACGTTACGCACCTTACCTGCCTGACCTAAATCCTTATTCGAGGATTGACCTCCTCCCCCACTCCCCTGTACCTTGCCCCGGCTATGGCCAAGGCTATAAAGAAAGTCATCAAAGTACAGGCACGAGGCGGGCAAGCCAATCCCGCGCCTCCGCTCGGACCCGCACTCGGCCAAGCGGGCGTGGATATCGCGGGGTTCTGCGGCAAGTTTAACGAGCAGACGAAGAACCGGATGGGACAATTGGTCCCCGTCGAGATCACGGTCTACGAGGACCGCACGTTCTCGTTCAAGTTGAAGCAGCCGCCGGCGGCGACGCTGATCATGGAGCGCGCGAAGATCCAGAAAGGCAGCGGCGAACCGAACAAGAACAAGGTCGGCAAGATCACGAAAGCGCAATTGAAGGAGATCGCAGAAATCAAGATGCCCGACCTCAATGCAACGGATCTCGAGAGCGCGATGAACATCATTGCGGGCTCTGCGAGGAGCATGGGCGTGACAGTCGAGGGATAATTTGGTTTAGCAAATTTCGCGACCATCACCCAAATTGCGCAGCTTCGCAATATCTTTGTCGTGCGCAAAGACGGTGGTGGCCGTACGATGTCGTCCAACACTTCCCCCGTGAACATGTTTGATTTTCCTACGTCACTGTTCGGAATGGTTGGGACCGTCTACGGATTGATCCTCCCACTCCTCCTCCTTAATCTCATCGCACTGCTCTTCATCCCGAGCTTGATGCGCGGAGGCGTGCAGGCAATGTCCGTCGGCAAGGCGATCTACTGCTACTTGCTCCAGATCATCGGCGTCCTGCTCATGACGATCGGCGGCATACCCGCGATCTACGGGGTGCTGGCGAGCCAGGCCTATGAGAGCAACACCTACTTGGCGCTCCTCATCGTTTTCGCCTGCGGCGGCTTCACGTTCCTATGGCACGACCACATGATTCGCCAGACGGATGCTCCATCGCGCGCGGTGCCGCATGCGATCTACGTCACGCTCTTCAAACTACTCGGCTACCTGCTGACGCTCGTCTCGGCGCTCTCGCTCCTGCTCACCATGCTCCTCGGGCTTGGTACGCTGCTCCCGAACTGGTGGATCATGCCGACGATCACGCTCTTCTACGGATTGCTTCTGACATGGTGCACACGATCGGAAGGCAACGGTTCGCCCTTCCAGAGCTCGCCGATGCACGCGCGTCCGGCAGCCGCAAAACCGCCCGTAAAGGCAAAGAAGAAATAGGGTAGGTAAGGTAGGTGGCTGAAGCCCTCTGCCTTTTTTACCTGCGTTACGTACCTGACCTACCTTCCCTACATCCGTCTTCTGATCTCTTGCAACAGCCTTATTCTTCGTCCACAATATCCCCCTCGTGGAAGCTCATAATAGAGCGCGACACCTGATTTCCAGGCCTACCACGTTCCCCCCATTCTCATGACATCCAAGCAATCGCCCTTGGCGCGCAAGCGCGGAAAGAAATACGCAGAAAAGAAAGCACTCGTCACCTCCCCTCTTTATCCAATTGCGGAGGCCATCGAGCTTTTGACCAAGCTCTCGACAACGAAATTCGACGCAACGGCCGAGGCGCACATCCGCATCCTCGCGGATACCACGCAGGCTGATCAATTGGTGCGCACGACTGTGCACCTGCCGCACGGCACGGGGAAATCCGTAAAGATCGCGGCATTCGTGCCTGATGATCTGATCGCTGATGCGAGGTCATCGGGCGCGGTGAAAGCCGGAAATGAAGACCTCATCAAAGAGATAGCGGAAGGCAAGATCGGATTTGATATCGCCGTCGCGCATCCGAAAGTGATGAAAGAGCTCGGAAAGATCGCGAAGATCCTGGGTCAGAAGGGCCTGATGCCAAGTCCGAAGGCCGGCACCGTAACGGAGAATATCTCGAAAGCGATTGAGGAGCTGAGCCGTGGACGCATCGAGTGCAAGATGGATAAGCAGGCAATCATCCATACCGTTTTCGGCAAGCTCTCGTTCGGCGCGAAAAAGCTGGAGGAGAACCTGGCCGCACTCATCAACGCCGTCAAAGAAGCGCGTCCGACCGGCATCAAAGGCGAATACATCGCCTCGATCTCAATCTCCCCGACGATGGGGCCGGGAGTGAAGGTGAAGATTTGAGGATGAGAAGTAGGAATAGGTGTAGCATCGTAAAGTTATGGCGATGCTTGAGACAATATTCTCACCATCAATGAGAGGGGCGGATGACAAAGACGCGAAGGCACTCTCGGAACATCTGATCAGGGAGTGGCCCCCCGATACAACACAGCGCTTGAGAAGCATTCTGGAGGCGCCGGGATTTCGCGAATTATCCGAACGCAAGCAGGGGATGTTACTCAGTCGATGTATTGAAGAGATTATGCAGAAAATGATTCAACATGCATCGCTCAATTTTCGGCCACCCGCTCCCGCCGAGTCAGGAACAGATAGAGCGCTCCGCAGGACGCACGCACTCCTCGGACACTATACGGATGCCCAATGGGGATCGATGGCAAAACAACAAGGGAAGCCCGCTGATGTCGTTCGGCGGGAAGCATGGAGGAAAATCTACGAGGGCTTCCTGGACGACTAATTCACGCACACAATATCTCCTTCGCCTCACGGAGTGTTTCCACGCGCACGAGTTTTTGTCGCATCTTTGATGCGCCATCAAAACCCTTCACATAGCTGCTTAAGTGTCTGCGCATTTCAAGCATCCCCCGCTGTTCACCTTTGACCATCACCGCGAGTTCACAATGTTCGATGATCCAGGGGATCTTCTCTTCGAATGTTTTAGGCTTTCCGTTTATTCGTTTATTCGTTATTTCGTTACTTCGAGTCAACGAATCAACGAGTAAACGGTTTTGGTCGGAATTTTTCAGAGCCTCTGTAATTTCACTCATCACCCACGGATTCCCAAACGTCCCGCGTCCGACCATCACGCCGTCGAGGTTCCCAATCTTTGCGAGTGCATCGGCGGCGCTCGCGATGTCGCCGTTGCCGATCACGGGGACGGACACTTGTTTTTTAAGCTCGTAGATCGGATCCCAATCTGCGCGGCCGCTGAATTTGTCATGATACTTACGTCCGTGGATCGCGAGCGCCCGGGCACCGGCTTCGATGAGGCCCTGACAGAACGGAATGAGCGTATCCGCCGTCTCCCACCCGAGCCGCGTCTTCACGCTCACCGGGATCTTCACCGCTTTCACCGTCGCATGCACAAGCTCCGCGGCCAACTTCGGATCGCGGATGAGCGCGGAACCGTGGCATGAGGAAACGACGCGCGCCGCGGGGCAGCCCATGTTGATGTCGATGCCGTCGGCGCCGAGCTCCTCGATGATTTTTGCAGCAGACAGGAAATGATCAGGCTCGTTGCCGAACACCTGGACGATGAATGGCCGCTCGAGCACGGGGTCGAAGCTGAGCATCTTGAGCGTCTTCTTGGCGCCGAAGTGGAGCGCATCGGTGCTCAGGAATTCCGTGTAGACGATCACCTCGGGCGCGATCCGCTTGATGAGCTGGCGATACGACGCATCGGTGACACCCGCCATGGGGGCGAGGCAGACGAAGGGACGGGGGTGCGTGTCCCATTGAAACATGCGCACATCATGTAGCAATACGCCAATTTTTGAAATACCAATCAAGAAGAAATGCGATGTGAGATTCGCGGGAAGCCCCGCATCCCCGCAAGATACGATGCATGCGGTCAACGTCACGCACATCACTCTTCTGGATCCTCCTCCTGTTCCTGCCGCTCGCGGCATTGGCGCAAGATCCGACACTGATTCCACCCGACGGCAAGCTCGGCGCCAATTGCAATTTTGTCACAGGGGAATTCGATTTTGACTGTGTCCCGCTCTACGTCGGGTTCCTCATTAAAGTGGTGTTTGGATTCTCTGGCGGATTCGCGCTCGTGGAAATCGTGAAAGCCGGGTACCAAATCGCGATGGGAGGATTCATGGACAAAGAGGCCGGCAAGCGCCGACTCACCTGGGCGCTCGTCGGTCTCGCAGTGTCTATCATCGCTTTCATGATTGTGGACTTCGCGATCAGTACGCTACTCTTGGGACCATGACTCCGCGCGAAGAAGGCACGCCATTCACGTCGCTCCGCATCATCGGAAGGAAAGCCCAGCGGCTTCTGGCCCGGGCGCGCCAGAGCACGGTCAAAAAATCAACGAGCGGTTCCGTGCCTCTGCCCCTCGGTGAACATATCGAAGAGATTCGCGTGCAACTCTCGATCCGAAGCGTCGTGAAGTCCACCTTTGCCGTACTCGCGATCGGGTTCGGCGTCCTCCTTGTCTACTTCCTGCAGGACAAGATCATACTGCTCGCCCTCGCGCTCTTCATCGCGGCCGTCGTGGACCCCGGCGTGAAAGCGCTGCAGAGGATGGGCGTGCCGCGCGGCATTGGCATCCTCGTCCACTATTTCATCGCGGTCTTTCTGATCCTTTTCCTCCTGCTCTCACTCATTCCGATCATCGCGATCCAGCTGCAACAGATCGCGCTCTTCATCAGTGAGGAGGCGAACCGGTTTCTCGCGAACCCCACCATCGATCTGCCGCTCTTCACGCAAGAAGTGAACATGCGCCTCACGAGCTTGATCCAGAACACGCTCCAGGATCTCTCGATCGATCGTTTCACGGACGCCCTGCAGCGTTTCGGCCAGAATCTGTCGACGGCGGCCTCTGGATCTTTACGGTTCGCGGCATCGCTCGCGGGGTCCGTGGTCAATTTCTTCGTCAACGCCATTATCGTGCTCGTCCTTGCGTTCTTCATTCAGCTTGAAAAGGAAAAGATCCTCGCCTGGGCGCGAAGCTTTCTGCCGCCACACTATCGCCCCTACCTCGACAGCAAGTCCGAGGCGATCCACTTGAAGCTGGCGCAATGGGCGCGGGGACAATTGCTGCTCTGCCTCTCGATCGGCTTCCTCGTGTTCCTGGCGCTCGTGATCCTTAGGATGCCATACGCACTCACGCTTGGCATCCTCGCAGGCTTCACCGAGTTTATCCCTGTCGTCGGGCCCTTCATCGCTGCGGTTCCCGCGGTCCTGATCGCGCTCACGCAGCAGGGTTTTATCTGGGCAATCGTCCTCGCCGCCGTCTACTACGTGATCCAGTGGTGCGAGAATAACCTTCTCGTCCCCCTCATCATGAAACGCGCGGTCGGCCTCTCGCCGATCGCCATCCTGTTTGCGATGCTCGTCGGCATCAGTTTCCCGGGAGTCATTCACCCCGTGCTTGGCATCATTCTCTCGATCCCGACGACCACCATCATCGCATTGTTCTTGGAGGACTGGAGAACGAGGAGGACGAGGTAGGATTAGGACTGGGAGTAGGGGCTACGACAAGGGAAATCACTTGAACAACAATAGTGTTCAACTTAGAGTTCCCCCTTAATGCGCCTCCTCATGGGACGAAATCCACTAAGGTCACGGAAACACGACATGCGTTCGTTGGAGCACCTTTTTCTCTCTACGGAACTCCTGGAAAAGTCCGAAATGTAGTAGAATGGTCAGAACTCCCATCGGTTTATCACTCTAAATTCCTGAGTGATACAGGGAACCATCAAGCCGTTCCATTTCTTTCCTCTCCTCGTCATGCATCCCTTTGATCGCTTTACACCGAATGCAAAGCTTGCGCTCCAGATCGCGGAGCAGGAGGCGAAGAATATGAAATCCAGCTATATCGGCACCGAGCATCTTCTGCTCGGCCTCCTCTCGATCCCGAAATCGCTCGGGTTCTCGATCTTCACGGGAGCCGGCGTGACGCAGGAGAACGTACGCATCCTCCTGAAGGCAATGAAGAACACGAATATCGAGGGCCAGCACGTGAAGCACGGGCTCTCGACCTTTCTTCACACGGTGATCGAACAGAGCGTGATGACGGCGCACAAATTCCGCCACGCGAACGTCGGCACGGAGCACTTGCTCCACTCGCTCGTTTCCACGGGCAAGAACGCGGCGACGATCATCCTCGAAAACATGCAAGTGGACCCGGAGAATCTGAAACTGCGCGTGGAGGAAATGTTCGGCCAGATCAATCAATTCAAACAGCAGAATAGGAACATGGAGCAATCGCTCGAGGCGTTCTTTCACGGACTCCAAGGCGTGATCGTCGGCATGCAGACAGGTCCCGGCGGAGGTCCGGAACCGGAAGGACTCAAGCGCAAGAAGACGGACGGCAAGAGCAAGACCCCTGTGCTCGACTACTTTACGGATGACCTGATCGAGAAAGTGAAGGAGGGAAAGATGGACCCGATCATCGGACGCGATCTGGAGATCGAGCGCCTGATTCGGATCCTCAATCGCAAGACGAAGAACAACCCCGTTCTCATCGGCGAACCGGGCGTCGGAAAGACCGCGATCGTCGAGGGCCTCGCCCAGCGCATCGCCGCAGGCACCGTGCCGGATTCACTGCAGCGCGTCCGCGTCCTTGTCCTCAATATGGGATCGCTGGTCGCCGGCACCAAATACCGCGGTGAATTTGAACAGCGCTTCGATGACATCATCAAGGAAGCAACGAAGAGTGAGAACCAGACCATCCTCTTCATCGACGAAATGCACACCGTCGTCGGTGCCGGATCCGCGGAAGGATCACTGGACGCCGCGAACATCCTGAAGCCTGCGCTCTCGCGCGGCACGCTCCGCGTGATCGGCGCGACGACAATCGACGAGTTCCGCACGATCGAAAAAGACCGCGCGCTCGAGCGACGGTTCCAGTCCATCATGGTGGAGGAACCGAGTGCCCCGGACGCGATCAAGATCCTCCAGGGGTTGAAGAAGAGCTTCGAGGATTTCCACCATCTCATCATCACGGACGAAGCGATCACTGCCTCCGTCCTCTTGAGTCAACGGTACTTGAGCGAACGCTACCTGCCGGACAAGGCAATCGACGTCCTGGATGAGGCGTCCGCGGGCAAGAGCCTGCAGCACGCGTCTGGAAATCCGGAGCTCAAGAAGATGGAGGACAAGATGGAGCAGCTGATCCAGAAACAGCAGATCGCCGTAAAGGAGCAGAAGTACCACCAAGCACTCAAACTGAAACAGGACCAGCAGACGCTCAAGGAGCGTCTGGACCAGATGAAGGGATCGGAGGACGGCGACCGCCGCACACCGATCCAGATCACGGAAGACGATATCGCGAACGTGATCGGCAAGATGACGGGCATCCCCGTCACGAAGCTCCTCAAGTCCGAGGCCAAGCGTCTTGCGAATCTTGAGTTGCTGCTGCGCAAATCCGTTATAGGCCAGGATGAAGCGATCCGCAAGGTTGCTCGCGCGATTCGAAGGTCTCGTGTCGGCATCAGCGACATGAAGCGTCCGATCGGCTCGTTCCTCTTCCTCGGCCCAACGGGCGTCGGGAAGACGGAGCTCGTCCGCACGATCGCGCGCGAAGTCTTCAACCGCGAGGACGCCCTCATCAAGATCGATATGTCCGAATTCATGGAGCGCCACAATGTCTCCCGCCTCGTCGGCGCAACCGCCGGCTACGTAGGCTACGAAGAGGGCGGGCAACTGACCGAGGCCGTCCGTCGCAAACCCTACTCCGTCGTCCTCTTCGATGAGGTCGAGAAAGCGCATCCCGAATTCTTCAACATCCTGCTCCAGATTCTCGAGGATGGTGTGCTCACGGATGCGCAGGGCAAGCAGGTGGACTTCACGAATACCGTCATCGTCATGACCTCGAACATCGGCGCGGAAAAATTGACGAAGCAGGCCGCGAAGATCGGCTTCAAGTTGCAGGAGGAAGCGACTGCGGAGGAGAACGAATACGAAGCGAAGTGTAAGGAAGTCCTCGCGGAGCTGAAGGATCACTTCCGTCCGGAGTTTTTGAACCGTATTGATCATCAGATCGTCTTCAATGCGCTTAACCAACAGACGATCCGACGCATCGTCAAAATGCACATCGAGAAACTGGCTGAGAGACTCTCTGCCCAGGGCTTCGATCTCATGCTTGATCAGAAGGCTCTGAACCTGCTCGCCGAGGAGGGGTTTGACCCCGAATACGGTGCGCGCCCGGTGCGCAGGGTCGTGCAGGAACGCATCGAAGCCGAGATCGCGGAATCAATGCTCAAGGGTATCTTTCACAAGGGCGACGTGATCCGCGTGACGGTCACCGGCAAGGACAAACTGGAGTTCATGCCAGGCACCAAGAGCAACCTGAAGAAACTCGAGAAAGTGAAGACCGAAGAGGTTGTGATGGCGAGCGACGAGTAAGGCAGCAACTCCGCAGCCGGGACGTCGCGTCCCGGTTTGACGGTGCCAAAAAACAAGGTGCCTTCCTTACTTTCTTACCCTTCCTTACGCCCCTTACCTTTCATCACATTTTCTATTTCTTTCAACTTAGCTGGAACTCATGCAATCGGTTTTTCTGCTATAATAATCGGATTTCCCTGCGTCCCCTTTCATGCCGATTGAACCCGTCAAAATCCCGCAGAACGTCTACATTGAGGATCGCATCGTCGGTCCTCTGACGCTCCGCCAAACGCTCATCATGGCGCTCGGGGGGGGGTTCAGTTACGCGATCTTCGGCGCGCTCCAGAAAGCGAACGGATCGGTGAGCATTCCGGTCACGATCCTCGCGTGGACACCGTGCGCGATCGCAGTCGCGTTCGCACTCGTGAAGATCAATGATTTGAGCTTGATGCGGATCTGCCTCCTGATGCTCGAGCGCCTGCAGAAACCGTCGGTGCGGGCATTCGCGCCGCGCAAGGGCATCTCGATCAACATACGCATGGGCGTACCGAAGGAAGAGAAACCCGCGGCCCCGAAGGCGGACGCAACGCTCGGGACGGAAAAAAAGATTCAAGAACTCAGCCGGGTCCTCGATACAGGGTTCCGCGAAGCTCCTGCAAGTGAGGAACCCTCCGCGGAACCCGAAGCAACCGTAGAAAAAGCGGAGCAGGAATCCGAAGAGCGCTCGACCCTGCCCCCGCGACCCGTGGATCCGCGCCGCATCTCGGTGGATGACAATCATCCGACCGAGCTCGGTGGAGCGGGTCTCCAGGTTTTCCGCGATATTTTCCCAAACCCCTGATGCAACCAAAAGAACCCAAAGCGGCCAAGAGCACCGTTCGCCAGCGGAAGAAAGGCGTACTCAGCGGAACGCAGCGGTTCGTGCCGATCGCGGAGATCCGCGGCGATGCGGTGATTCTCAAGAACGGCGGTGTCCGCGCGGTGCTCCAGGTGGAGGCGTTGAACTTTAATTTGAAGAGTGAGACGGAACAGCAGGGCATCATTTCCGGCTACGAATCGTTCGTGAACACGCTCTTCTTTCCGCTCGAGATCGTTATACGGTCGGCACGAATGAACATCGACCCGTATCTCGTGAAGCTCAGAGACATCGGTGAAAAGCAGGAAAACGAGCTCCTGAAGCACGTGACGTTCTCTTACGCGGACTTCATCGAGAAGCTCGTGGACGTGGCGGACATCATGCAGAAAAAATTCTACGTCGTCGTGCCGCTCGATCACACGATCCGCAAGCGCACCTTGCTCGAGAAATTCTTCGGCTGGATCAGCCCTGATGATTCGGGGGCCAAGGCCACCGCACGCAGCCGCGAATTTGCGGACTTGAACCGCAAGATCAAGGAACGCGTGAACCTGGTGCAAACCGGCCTCGAGAATATTGGCCTCATGAGCCGACGCCTGAGCACGCATGACTTGATCGAGCTCTACTACCAGATTTATAACCCTCATACGAGCTTGGAGGAGAAACTGCCACCCGAGAGCGAGCTCCACACGAACGCAACGGTGCTGTAAGAAGGAATCAAAGGAAACAAACGTAAGAAGACATTCAAATTCCTTTGCCTCCTTTGTTTCTTTTTCGTCCTTTGTCTCTTTTTTGTTGTATGGATTCTTTACAAATCCATTCCTTCGTGCGAGAATACGCACCTCGGCTGTTGCTCGTGCAGGGACAGCCAGGATGTATTTCTTCCACTTGCACCTCTCTCTCTCATGCCAAAAAAATCACCCGTACGCGAGCGCAAAAACAGTGCCATCATGGAGGCCCTGCTCAAGGATTCCCCCGAAATCGTTCAGGTCAGCCCTGGCGAATTGATCGAGGGCACCGTCGTCTTCCGCGGAAAGAATAAGCT
>CAZUFJ010000071.1:0-7740 GCA_964619805.1 uncultured Candidatus Peribacteria bacterium
GTCGATACTCAAAGTCGGCGAAAAATTTGGCGAGGCACTGCGGTCTTTTTGGCACATGGACGTCATTCGCCCCTACTCGATCAACTTCGTCTGGGGCCCGCGCTTCGCCGTAAACCCGATCATGAATGCAAAGATGTTTCAGTCGCTGCCGCCACGGGGGACATCGGCGGAGCATGTATTCCTCGTCCTGCTCGGCATTGCGGCAATCATCATTGCCGCACTCTGGAAATTCCAGCCGCAATCGCGCATCGGGTCGCAGCCCATCCGCTCTTTTCTCGCATTGGTCGCAGGGTGCTGGATCCTCATCGCCGTGCGGATGGATATCGAGCTCCTCGCCTATGCTCTCCGTGACTATCGAACGTATATCAGCGCCGATGCAGGTGAACGAACATACAGAGAGCGAAAGCGCTTCGATGCGTTCGCAGCCGCCACGGTGCCGCTTGTTTCCGATCGATCGCGCTATTTCTTCATGAGTGCCAATCGCTGGCCGTACTTCGGTTTGATTCGCTACTACACGTACCCTGCCGCGATTCCCGTTGATCCCACGGGCTCCGTCGCGGATATCGACACCGTCGTGATCTTCGACAGGCCGGATATCATCGTAAACGAACGAAACGAATTGACCAACGAAGGCACGATCCTCTCGCTGCCGGGCGACGTGCTCCTCCGGTTCGACGATTCTTCCATGGTATTTCGCATCCGATGATTCTTCCTTGGCTCCTCCTCGCGGCGTTGCTTCCCACCCTCGCTGGTTGGTTGCTTCTCGGTCTGCTCGAGGGGCACGCGCGCGTGCTGCTGCCGCTCGAGCGGCTGGCACTCGGGTGTTTGCTCGGCCTTACACTCGCGATGTTTCTTACATTCCTGCTCGAGCTCGCGGACCTCGTCGTGTTCTCGCGCATCGGATTCCTGGGAGTGCAAGCATTGCTCGTTCTTCTGCTCCTGCTCCTCCGTTTCGGACAACGCAAGCGTATCGGTGTACCGGTACAAAAGTACATGCTTGACCCGACGCCGATGCCGCGCATCGCGAAGTGGATCTTCGGCGGGCTCGGCATTCTCGCAATCGCAAAGCTCGTCGCGGGGTACATCATCCTCACGAACACGCCCGTCTACTTCGACGACGTGTTCAAGAACTGGAACATGCGCGCCAAGATGTTTTTCATCACGCAGGAATTTGTCTTTGATCCGCTGGAGAGCGAAGATGCAGCGCTGACCGGAGGGCTCAATTCCTATCCACCGACGGTCTCGATGGTGAAAGCGTCGGTCGCGACACTCGCGGGTCGGTATGAGGAGGGGCTCGCGAATGCGCCGCACATTCTGTTCGGTCTCATCGTTCTCGCGCTCCTCTACTGTGCGCTGCGGCGGCGCACGACGAAGTGCATTGCGACGCTTGGCACATTCGCACTCGGGAGCATGCCGCTCTTCTTCCTGCATGCGACGAACGCATACGCGGATCTGTTCCTGGCCGCGCACGTGTTTGCCGCCGTTTCGCTGCTTTACGCCGGTGTTGCGGCCGAGGATGCAAATACGCGGGCCGCGTTTCTGCGGGTCGGGGCGATAGCCGCAGGCTTGCTCGTGTTCACGAAGAATGAAGCGGTGCTCCTGCATCTCCCGCCGCTCATTCTTCTGCTGCTCGGATCGCTCTGGATCCTCGTGCGGCGAAACTCCATGTCGCGGAGGGAAGCGCTCGTGACGCTCGCATGGTACGCGGGCGCGATTGCCGCGATCGCAGTTCCTTGGATCGGGTTCAAGATCGCAAACGGACTCGCGTTCGGCAATGCGAAGGAAGTCTCTGGCTTCGTGCTCTCGTGGCAACCGGGGGCGGCGTACGCGATTGCCTATAACATTTTTTTGGAAGCGAACTGGATCCTCTTCTTTCCACTCCTTCTTCTCCTTCTCCTCTTCAAACGACGCGCCGCCTTCGCATCCGCGATCGCGATCCTCGTCCTCTTCTTCCTTATTGTGGTCGTGGGGCAACTGCCGCTCTACCTCTTCACGGGGCTCGGCACAGAGGCGATCCGCCAGACGGGATACGCGCGGGGCATTCTGCATATCATGCCGGTGGGAGTCCTTGCCCTCACGTTACTCTTGGAAAGAGCGTTGCGAACGTAGCGTTGGCGATACACTCGTCCCGCCTGTATGCTCTTTTCATGCCGACGTACGCCGCGGTCCTGGGCCACCAGCCGCGCATCAGCATCGCTGAGCTTTCCTCCGTCACCTCGGGATTCTCGCTTCGTACCACTGCGGAAAAACTGCTCGCGTTCTTCGATACGTCCACGGATATTCCGATGGAAGCGCTCCTCCACCTCGGCGGCATCGTGGCGCTTGCGAAAAAAATTGAGAGTGGTTCCTCGCTGACGTTGGAAGATGTGCCGAAGCTCGTTGCAAATGAAACGGCGAGCGTGAAAGGAAAGATCACGTTCAGCCTCCGCGTGTACGGCCTTCCGAAATCCGCGATTCACGATCTGTATCGCCGAAGCAAAGCGGAGCTGAAGCGCCGCGGGCGCCCCTCGCGCTACATAGGGACCGAAAGGAAGGCGGCGTCACCCGTGCTGCTCCATCATCTTGGGATTCTGGACGGAGCGCACGGCGCGGAGATCTTCGTCTTTGCCGAACGACAGGAGGATACTGAGGGAAACAAGCAGGAATCAGACCTGTGGATCGGCCGCACGGTGTTTGCCCAAGATATTGATGCGTATGCGAAGCGCGATCTGGAAAAACCCGCGCGCGATACGAAGATAGGGCTCCTGCCGCCCAAGCTCGCGCAGATCCTCCTCAATTTCGGCGCGTGGATCGCGGATGCGAACACCGGAAAAAAGCGCGCGACGGTGTTCGATCCGTTCTGCGGGATGGGGGTGATCCCCATGGAGGCGCTGCTCAAGGGATGGAACGTGCTCGCATCGGATATGTCGCAGAAGGCCGTGAACGGCTGCGAGCGCAACATCGAGTGGCTGCGCAAAGAACGGAAGATTCTGAAGAAAGATGCCGAGAGCGTCATCTGGAAACAGGATGCGACGAAGCCGTTTACGTTGAAATCCACGCCCGACGTGATCGTGACGGAGACGACGCTGGGGCCGCCCTTGACCTCGCGTCCGACGATCAAGGATGCGGAAAAATTGCGACGCGAGAACGAAGAGATCCAGCAAGCATTCCTCAAAAATATGGCGGCGAGTTTTCCGCACACGCCGATCATCTGCACGTGGCCCGTGTGGTATCACTCCAAAGGAGCCGTGCATCTCGAAAAAACATGGGAAGCGCTCCACGACTATGGTTACCGCGCGACATTGCCGCCGGGCATCGAGTCCGATGTGCCGAATCGATTGTCGCTGGTCTATCGGCGCCCCGATCAGTTTGTGGGAAGAGAGATTGTGATGTTGCTTGCGAGGAAATAGGAGTGAGGAGGTTAGGATATTAGGATGTTAGGATGTTAGGAGGACTCACAATAGATTGTGATAAGATACTTTCCGTGCCAATTCTTTCATATAAAGAACTCATTGTGTGGCAGAAGAACATGGAACTTGTGATTACTGTCTACACATGCACCGAAAAATTTCCAAAGAGTGAAATGTTTGGTCTGACATCGCAAATGAGGCGCGCTGCTGTTTCAATACCATCAACTATCGCAGAAGGAAGAAACATTGGAAGCAGAACTGAATGTAGGAGATTTATTACGATGGCTTTTGGCTCGGGTGCCGAACTCGAGACCCAAGTTGAAATTGCTAAGAAACGTTCGTTTGGATCACCTGTTGATTGCAAATTAATGGATAAACTGCTCGATGAAATTATGAGGATGTTACATGTTATTCAAAAAAAGCTAGCATCCTGACATCCTAACATGCTAACTCCTTCGTCCCACTTGAAAATCCTTCGCAAAACTCTGATCGTACTATTCTGCCTCTGGCATGCTACGGCCATCGCGCTCTACAGCATTCCCGATGAAGCGCTCGATCCTGTTTCCACGTACCTCAGGGACTACGGCCGGCCGATCGTGCGCCCCTACATCTTCACGACGAGCCAGTGGCAACTGTGGAATTTATTTTCACCAGATCCGCTGCGCCGCGTCACATTCCACGGCATCGAGATCCAGGAAGGTGAACTATGGCGCATGGTCGCGAACATGGCCCCGAACGCGCTCCCCTGGTGGGGCGATGCCGATGAGCTGAAATTACTTCGTCGGCTCGAGGAAAATACCAACGGCGGCACGCAGTTCCAAGAGCGCTACCTCCAGCTGTTCTGCAAAGAGCACCGGCTTCCGCGTGGTATGCCGATCCGCCTCGTGACGATCCAGACCGTGATCGAGGTGCCGCCGAATACGAGCATCGCATGGTGGCGCACGCAGCTCCTGAAATGGAACCCCGTATTTCCCACCGTCACTTCCTGCACATGAATTCCCTGCGACGCATTGTCGGCGGGATTGATCGTTTCTTTTTTGCGCCGACCTCCGTGCAAGGATTCGCGCTGATGCGCATCGGGTTTGGCCTGGTCGTCATCGTGTATAACATAAGCCGGCTCGCGAATGCCACGCGTTACTTCAGCGGCGAAGGGCTCATCACGCCGGAGCTCGCACCCAGGCTGCTTCGCTCGGATTACCACTACACGCTCCTCAGCATTGTGACGGAGCCGAGTGCCGTGATCGCGCTCTTTTGCCTGTTTCTTGCTGCGGCATTTTGCATGGTGATTGGATTTTTGCCGCGCATCGCGACAATCGTCGCGACACTCCTGATGTTTTCGTTTCACGAACAGAATCCTTTGATCCTCGGTGGCGGTGATACTGTGCTTCGCACGATCGGGTTCCTCCTGATCTTCGCACCCGTCGGAAAAGCATTCTCATTCGCGCGACTTCGCGCGCAAGCTGCCGCATTTCGAAAAACAGAGAAACTCCTGCCGTTCGCATCAATGCCGCGGTGGCCCGTCATCCTGCTCACGTGGCAGATCATCGTCATCTATATAACCTCCTTGTGGGATAAATTGCTCGGCGACATGTGGCCGGCCGGCACCGCCGTCGCATCCGCATTGCATCATCTCCATTTCGCGCGCTTCCCGAGGGAATGGATGGATGCGATCGCGCCACTGTCGCCCGCAATCAGCTACGGAACGATGACGTTCGAATTTTTGTGGCTTCTCCTCCTGCTCCCCGCGCGCATCCTTGAGGCAATGGGGCTCACGCGCGGAAGTGTAAAGAGGGCGCTTCTTGTTGCGGGCATTTTCTTCCACGGCGGCATCTTCATCCTCATGGATGTCGGCTCGTTCTCGTTTGCGATGTTCGTCGCATACCTAGGGATTCTCAACGCAGAAGATTTCGCAGCGATCCGCAGATGCTGGAATCGCCTGTTCGCAAAGCGCTTCTCGTTGATTGCCGTTCTCTACGACGGCCACTGTGGGCTCTGCCGCAGCAGTATGTTCACACTCAAGCTCCTGGATCATCTGCATCGCTTGCAGCCCGTCAGTTTCCACGATGAAAAACTCCGCAAACAAATCGCACCCGACTTAAAATTTGCGGATCTCAATCGTGCTCTTCATATTCGGTTCATATCGAGCGAGAAACGAGTCACGAGTAACAAGAAACTGGCAATGCTTTCAGGTTTCTCTGCATTCCGCGCACTCGCATGGAATATTCCCCTCCTCCTCCCCCTCATCCCATTCCTCTATTACCCCGGCATCAGCCATCTCGGCGACCTCATCTATCGAAGAATCGCAGCGCGACGGAAGAAGTGCGCGCATAAAGAATGTATCACCCCCTCCTGATGAATACGTACAAGAAAATATTCGGGGTACTGAATGAAAAGGAGAGCACGCCCGAGCAGCGGCTCAATTGGTTTGCTTCTGCATTCGTGAAAAAACGCATCGTGAAGCAATAGAGTCAAACGATCGCCGATGTCTGCACATCGGCGATCATGAACGAATGTTTATGTTTGTGGTTCTGCCTCTTTGAGGAGGACATCAATTGCTGCAAGATCCCCCATGAGCTTCGAAAGATTCACGGATGCTTTGTCTTTGTGACCGAGCTCGAATTCCATGCCTTCCGGGAACAATTTGCTCGGCAACGAATCGATTGCATTCAGATCGATGCCGTGACGGCGAAGAATCGCACAAATTTTTTCGAGGAGGCCGATGTGATCATGTTGTGCGGTTAGATGGAGTGATTTTTTGCGGATGTTCGCAAGTCGCACAATGATCGTGTTCGTGAGTTCCTCCATGTGCTTTCGCCATGTTCTATCAGGATCGAGCTTGGCTCTGGCTTGTTCAATGAATACAGGAAGCTTGCGCTTGCCCTTCGGTTGCGATCGCTCGCGCTTCGCCATCTCCATAATTCTCTGAAGGGATGCAATCACGCGCTTGAGATCATGTAACCCTTCTTCCGAAGAAGCGATGCTCGTAATCAGATTTGCCTGGAGCTCAGCATCCAGAGTTGCGGCACGACCGACGGCCATGTCGAATATATGGAAATTCGGAGATCCAAATTTCTCCAGATCACGAATCGTGAGTGAACCGGGAAGGCTCTTGCCCATCGCATCGCATGCTCCGAGCTGGAGAAAATGAGGCAGACCCTGTACGAGATCCATCATGCGATCGTGCTCTTCCGTGCGCATTCGGTGGATGATCATTTCCTGATCCACAAAGAGCGCTTCGGCGATCTGCTCGGCTTCTTTGGATCGTTCGCTGAACTGGCAGATGATTCCATTTTGGCCGCGCAGCGAAGGGAGCCCCGGCGGGGGGTTCGCCATGGGGTGAATGGAGCCCGTCTTCGCTTCGCCTGCCTGATCTATTTCCTGCAGAAGATCTCGGAAATCGCGCTTGGAAGACGCAATATCAATGATAACGTGATTCGGTCGCAGCCTACTTCGCATTTCGAGGATGATGCCGCGGATGACATCGAGCGGCGCGGAAAGAACTATAATGTCCGCGCGCTCCGTGATCTCCCCGAGCGGGGTGTGGGGGAAATCCGGTTCCGCCGCTGCGCGCACGGGGTCCGATTGCAAGATCGGATGAGGCGTGTGGGGAGCGAGCGTCTGAACCAGGTGCTTGCCCCACTTGCCGACGCCGACGACGCCGACGGTTCTCGTGCCGATGATGGTTGATAGTGATTCCATAAAAAGAAAGAAAAATAAGAAGTTAAAAAATGAAACATGAGTGCATCGATAACGGTACGCGCTGGCATCGCAGATGAGCTCATAGTAGGTGGCGCGGCCGATGAAGGAAAAAGAGGTACACATACAAAAAACCCGCGCGGACGCGAGGGTTGAAGGAATCAAAATTCAGGCACAACCGCTCACATCCGTTTGGAGCGGGTGCAGTACGGTACGCTGATACAACAGAATTGCTTCACGATGTGCAGAGTATAAAGCAGACAGAGACGATGTCAAATTTCATTGTCTTTCCCCTGATTCCGCACTCTGGCTCTCACACTCCCTTTTCCCGTATACTCTCGCCGCGTTTTAATGTTCTTCTTTTCTTCACTATTCCCCTGTAGCTCAATGGTAGAGCACCTCGCTGTTAACGAGGGGGTTACTGGTTCGAGTCCAGTCGGGGGAGCCACTTCTTGTAACATTCAATAATGTTTACAGCACAGTTAGTTCCATCCGAGACCCTGCGTAGCTCGCGAAGCATGGGTCGGGGGAGCCACTTCTTGTAACATTCAATACTGTTTACAGCACAGTTAGTTCCATCCGAGACCCTGCGTTGCTCGCGAAGCATGGTTCGGGGGAGCCATTCTTTCGTTTTGTTACATTCGACGATGCCTTC